>JBCCIM010000031.1 GCA_039111535.1 Bacteroidota bacterium
AGCAATCCATCTGTGGAGAAGGTAAAGCCTGCAACAGGCGCCTGGTTGCCACCAGCATCAACGCCTTCACCCGTCAGATCAACGGTCTGTGAGGCGTTGGTACCGTCGTGGTCAAATACCAGCTGTGCTGTTTTTGGACCGGTACCCGTGCTGCCGTCGAGTTCAATGATCTCAATTGCTGCAATAGTTGAAGGCCGGTTGTTTACCAGCGGCATAGCGATCGTCAACGTGGCATCTCCTGCAGTCAGCGTAGTGCTGTGCATGATGCCGGTGTCACAAACGTTGCCGGCTGCGGCATAGATGTCGAAATCATCAAGAACAACGACGTCTTCAACAACCACATCGAAGATGCGGCCGCCAACAGAACAGCGCGAGTTCTCGTTGAAGTACATCCGTACTTCGTAATCATTACCTGCCGTTACCGGGAAGTCCCACGTCATGTCAGGCGCTGCTTTAGCGGCATCGCGACGGACAGACTGGAAGATTTCCATTGGCGTGCCGGCTGGCACTGAAGCGTCCAGTGTTACCACATCTGTGTGCGTTTCAACTTGCGTATCCGTCACATTCACAAATGCAGATGGATTGGCATCAGAGTCTTCCGTGAAGTCTCCAACAACAGCTCCACCACCGTTTATTTTGTAGATAACCGTGCTGGCAAGCGGTGTGCTGATGGAAGAAGGAGAGAAGGTCACATTAACCGTCTCCTGTCCACCTGCAAGTACTGTAAATGTGCTTGCTGCATCGTGTGCAAATTCTGCAGCATCGTCACCCGTAAGTGATACGCTGGTTACGTCAACATCTGCATCACCCGTGTTGGTCAGCGTTACAGCAACGGGTGCTGAAGTTGAGCCAACCTCAATCTGGCCGAAGTCGATGCTGAGCGGCGAAGCAGTTAGCGTTGAACCACCGCCGGTGCCGCCATCTTCAACGATGAGGCTCCGCTGGTTGATGCCGATACCTGTTTCGGTCTGCACCGTACCTGATGGCCAGGTCACCGTTACGCTCACAATTGAGCTTGCGGTGCCGAGGCCGAAGTAGCCACCGATGTCGTCGCCCGCGCCAAGGCTCGAGCCGCTACGCACTTCGTGGTACTGGGTTACGCCATCATTCGTCTCTACTTCGATCTTCGCGCCAATACCATCGCGGTTACTCGTCACACCCTGGAGATCGATGATCGCCCAGTTGTTGAAGTTCGCGTTGTCATTACGGAAGAGCTGCATCTGACCTTCGTAGTTCACGATGAACATGTCCGGGTCACCGTCTGCATCATAGTCTGCAAACGCGCTCGTACGGGTACGCTCCTGCGTATCCAGACCACCACTGTTGGTCGATACATCTGCAAACGTACCGTCGCCGTTGTTCTGGTAGAGATACGAGTTCATATCCGTCTGCAGATCCTGCATACCGCCGGCTGCAACGTAGAGGTCAAGCCAGCCATCGAGGTCGTAGTCGAAGAAGTTGGCACCCCAGGTAATGTTGTCGTTATCTACGCCAGCTGCATCAGTGCGCTCGAAGTAGGTTGTCAGATCGTTGCGCAGCAGCACACCGCCGGCGCGTACGTTGGCTGACGTCGGGCTCGTGCCACCGTTGTCGGTGAAGTAGAGGTCCGTGTCAAGGTCGCGGTCATAGTCACCCATGGCCAGACCCATACCCTGCTGACACCAGTCTGCTTCGATTGAAGCGCTGATCTCCGTGAAGGTCCAGTCCGTTGCGCCGTCGGTACCGCCGTCGTTACGGAAGAACTCCGTCGGGTCGGTGTTCGACGTTGGACAGTCGTTCACTTTGAATACGTCAAGGTCACCGTCTTTATCGAAGTCGGTGAATCCACCCACAAAGCTGCGGCCTTCGCGGTCAACGCCCATCAACATGTCCGATACGTCGGTAAACGTACCATCGCCATTGTTGTGGAAGATGTAGTCCTGGCCGTTGATGCCGTCAAACGTGGCACCTGATACTGCCGTGTGGTTGGCGATGTAGAGGTCTACAAAGCCGTCATTGTCATAGTCACCAAATGAGGCTGAGGATGCGCGGTGCTCCAGCAGCGCGTCGATGCCTGAGCCGGCTGTGATGTCGGTGAATGTGCCGTCGCCGTTGTTGCGATAGAGTACGTCTTCGCCGCCATTGGCAAGGAAGAGGTCTTTGTCGCCATCGTTGTCGATGTCAGCTACAACCACACCACCACCGTCGCCCGTTGCGTCTTCGACGCCGGCTGCGGCAGCCATGTTGGTGAAGGTCCCGTCACCGTTGTTGCTCCACAGGAAGTTCGCCTGTGTACGCATCGTGGTGTAGAGGTCCATGTCGCCATCGAGGTCGTAGTCAAACCAGGCGGCACCAGTACCTTTACGCGGATCGCCTACGACTGGGAAAAGGTCCCCGTCGTGCGTGGCTGATACGCCGGCAGCTACCGATACGTCTGTGAACAGACCAGCAACACCGCTGGGTTCTGTAACGTTGATCATCTGGTTGACGCCTACGCTTGTCAGGTTAGATACCTGACCAGATGGCCAGAAAATGTCTACGTTGTCTGCTGTTGTTGCAGTACCCAGACCAAATTCGAGCACCAGTTCATTCTGCGAGTGTGCACTCACAGCACCTTTGATCTGGCGCATCCGCTCAACACCGCCGGCAGTAACTTTAACAAGCGCGTTGATGGCGCCAGTGTTACTCTGGGTTGCGTCGAGATTAACCTGGAGGTAGTTGTTGCTGTTTGAGGTAATGTTCTCATACAGGTGCATACCAAAGCCGTCGTGGATCACAACGATGTCCTGGTCGCCATCACGGTCATAGTCTGCTGCCGCGAGGCCGCGAGAGCTACCGCCAAATGCAGGCAGACCTGCAGAGCCGGTAATGTTGGTAAACGTACCGTCTCCATCGTTGTGATAGAGAATCGGGTCGCCTGTCCCTACAAGTAGATCTTCAAAACCATCCTGGTCAAAGTCGACAAAAACGATACCCCAGGAACCACCGCCGGTGATGCCGGCTGCAGGCGCTGAGTTTTCGTTCCATGTGCCATCAGCATTACCGGTGTAGAACGGGTTGCCTTCAGCGACAGGTTCGTTGCCTGGATCAGGCAGGTCGGTCATGTAGATATCCCAGTCGCCATCAAGGTCGATGTCGGCAAGGTCGATGCCCATACCAGCGCCTGAATCATCACCAATACCCGGCATAGAAGTAACCATCTCGGTGAAGGTACCATCGCCGTTGTTGCGGAACTGCTGGTCATGATGCCAGGGTGATGCATCGTGAACGTTGGTCACGTAGATATCCGGAAACAGGTCGTTCGGGTCCATCAGGCCGGCAAAAGCAGTCAGCGTCGGACGGTACCAGTCAACATCCGTTTCAGGATTCACACCACTGGCGACGGTAACGTTGGTAAACGTGCCGTCGCAGTTATTCATGTACAGGGCATTGTTATTGCTTGGCATACCCCCTTCGAAGAACACCATATTGCCTACAAAGAGGTCAATACAGCTGTCGAGGTTGTAATCCAGCCAGGCAGCGGTAAGACTTTGGTGTCCGGGATCGCTGCCAAAAGGAACAGCTGGCAGGTTGTCTACGCCGGCGGCTGCAGCCACATCAATAAACATTGGGGTGCTTTCTGCACCACCATTTTCTACCCACTGATTTTGCCACAGCACGTTGGCTTCCCCATCAGGGTTACCGAGGCTGTTGTTCATCGTGATGTAGATATCCATGTCGCCATCATTGTCGTAGTCGGCAAAGTTGGCGGCCGTTTTTTCTTCATTCGAGATTGAAGGCAGGATGGCATCTTTGTTTGTAAACGTTCCATCCTGGTTATTCAGGAACAGATGAACGTCCATACCTGCGCCGTTTGTGGCGAAGATATCGGGCCATCCGTCGTTGTTGTAATCCACCCAGATCACGCCAAGTCCGTGCGCATGTCCGGTGTCGTAGAGCTCTGTATCCAGGCCGGCGGCTACACTTGATTCCTGAAAAGAAACCTGTGCAAACGCTTGTGTGGTCAGAAGAGACCAGGCTACAAAGAACAGAAGCGGGATTACACCTCTGGTAGCAAGTTTTTTAAACATATCGAAATATTTGATCTAGAAAATTCTTGAGCGAGTTGCTTTTGCGAGCAGACGGAATTGCGTTCCAAAACAATCATCGTTGCAATTTCTCGCTGCACATTGTTTGCAGCTGAGTCGTCGGCGAACCCGAGAAGCGGAAGATCGAAGGGAAGGGTGACATTGTACCACCCTTCCCGCTCGATCTGCTTTCAATCGTCGGGCAAGTATGTCGAAGGACACACTTTTACTTCATGAGCAACATGGTATTGGTTTGGGTAAAGGATCCGGCTTTAATCCGATAGAGATAAATGCCACTTGCAACAGGAGCGCCTGCGTCATTTCGCCCATTCCACTGGGTTTCATAACGGCCGGCAGCAAGCTGTCCATTCATCAGTGTAGCAATGCGGCGACCCATCGTGTCGTACACTTCAAGGGTTACCCCTGCTTCTTCCGGCAACGCAAACTTGATGGTAGTTGCAGGATTGAACGGATTCGGATAGTTGTCTTCCAGCGCGTACTCGGTTGGCAGATCAACAGATGCGCCCTGCAGGGTCAGCATGTCTTTGTTAAGTCCACCATTCTTCGCTGCAGCTACAGCACCTGAACGCGGGCTTTCAGCAGGACCCTGTCCGGTTGGGACAAAGTTGATGTCGGTTGTTAACACAACTTTGTCTACGTAAGCGCCATCTTCGCGCATCCAGACATTCACTGTATTAACACCGCCGGCTGTAATACCCATCGTCAGCACATTGCCTTTGGAGTTCACATTCACCCAGTTCCAGGAGCCAATGGTAGAAGATTCCATTTTACTCGCTGAAGGGAAATCGTTAAGACCCATGTGGATGGTATTGTCCACAACGGCTGGTGCAAAGATACGTGCCCATACGAAGTAAGAGCCGGTAGTCGTGAAGTCGACTTCATACGTCATTACCGGGCTATTGCCTACGCTGGACTTCTTCAGGTTGGTACCTGTGTTTGGCGTGGTTACCATTGCACTGGTTCCGCTGTAATCAGCCTGATCGGTTGAAGTGATCCACTCGTGATCGCTACGCGGTTCATTGTTCAGGAAGTTTTCTGCTTCCATTACAACCATGCCACCTTCTTCAACAAAAGGTCCGATTGCATTCGGATCAGCGACATTGACATCCTGCGTAGCGCTACCTGTAGCACCCTGGTCGTCTGTAACGGTCAATGTAACCGTGTAGATACCGTAAGCACCGTATGCGTGCGTTGGGCTCTGGGTGGTGGATGTATTGCCATCACCAAAGTCCCAGCTCCAGCTTACTACGCTGCCATCGCTGTCTGTACTGGCATCTGTATATTCAACGCTCAGGTCGTTAACAGAAGCTGTGAAGACTGCGGTTGGCGCAACGTTGCCGTCACTTACCGTAACCTGTTGGCTTGTGCTACCGGTTGCCCCGAGGTCATCAGTGACCGTGAGCGTAACCGTGTAGGTGCCGCTGGCAGCATACGTGATGTCAGGATTCTGTCCGGTTGATGTGTTGCCATCACCAAAGTCCCAGTCCCAACCGGCGATTGTGCCATCGCTGTCGGAGCTACCATCAGTGAAGCTCGCCTGGAGACCTGTCGTTGTGAAGGTAAAGGCTGCCGTTGGTGCGTTGTTGCCGCTACCGTCGGTAGTTGCTTCACCCATCAGGTCAGCGTTAACAGCAGGGTTGGATCCCGTGTGAGATACCACCAGCTGCGCGGAGCGCGGATCGCTTGTGCCACCGCCGCCGGCGCCCAGGATTTCAAATCCTGTGACCAGTGAAGGCCGGCCATTGACGAGCGGGAAGTCGATATCGAGGTTGCCGTCGGTTGGCGTTACGGTGAAGGACCGCATGATACCAACGTTACAGGCGTTGCCGGCTTCGGTGAAAATATCGAAGTCGTCCAATACCAGGTTACCTTCGATTTCAACGTCGAAGAGGCGGTTACCTGAAGAACAACGCGACATTTCAGCGAAGAAGAGGCGTACCTCAATTTCTTCACCTGCGGTTACAGGGAAGTCCCATTCCATTTTCGGATCGTTCTTCGTAGCGTCGCGACGCGCAGATTTGAACAGATCGTCTGGCGTTTCAGCCGGAACAGATGCATCGATTGTTGGCGTAACTGCGTCAGTTTCGATTGACGTAGCACCTGGCAATACGTAAGGTGACACATTGGTGTCTGAGTCTTCTTCCCAGTCACCAAGCAGATCGCCACCCGCGTTAACGCGGTAGAGCACGCCTTCAGGCAACAGGCTAGGCGCTGCGGCCTCCTGTGGCGAGAAGGTTACGTTGAACGTGCCCGTGGCACCACCAGAGAGCGTGATCGGACCAGAGAAGTCGTGGCTGAAGTCCGTTGCATCAGCGCCCGAGATCGAAACGTCGGTTACGTCGATGGCATCAACACCATTGTTCGTCATGGTCATTTCTACAGGTGCAGAAGAAGAACCAACTTCAACAGCGTCAAAGTCGACGCTCAGTGGCGAGAGTGCCAGTGTTGAGGTAGCTGTTCCATCTTCTACAACGAGATGACGCTGGTTAATGCCCAGGCCGGATACGTTCTGTACCGTACCTGAAGGCCATGTGATCTGCAGGTTCGAGATTGAACCGTTGTTGCCAATACCGAAGTAGGCAGCAACATCATCGCCGGCGCCAAGGCTGGAGCCACTGCGAATCTCGAAATGCTGTGTTACACCGTCTGGTGTGCTCAGCTCAAGGCGTGCACCAATACCGTCGCGGTTGCTGCTTACACCCTGGAGATCAATTGTCAACCAGTTGTTGCCATTGTTGTTGTCGTTTCTGAAAAGCTTGACAGGCTGGTTGTAGTTCACGATGAACATGTCGAGGTCGCCGTCACCATCGTAGTCTGCATAAGCAGAAGTACGGGTGTTGGAACCGTCATCCATGCCACCAGCTGTGCTGGATACGTCAGAGAACGTGCCGTCGCCGTCGTTTTTCCAGAGAATGTTTTCTACAACGTTCTCCGGAGCCATGGCGCCACCAACCATAAAGAGGTCTTGCCAGCCGTCGAGGTCGTAGTCAAAGAAGTTGGCACCCCACGAGAAGTGGTTGTTGTCAACCTGCGCTGCATCGGTCGTCTCGGTAAAGGTACCGTTGTCGTTGCGAAGCAGTACAGCACCCACGCGCTTGGAAGCGTCTGGATACTCGGTTGTGGTTGCGCCATTGTCTGTGAAGAAGAAGTCCATCCAACCGTCACGGTTGTAGTCGCCCGTAGCGAGGCCCATACCGTTCTGGCACCAGTCGGTATTGGTTGCATCAGACACTTCCGTGAACGTCCAGTCAGTTGTGCCATTGGTGCCTCCATCATTACGGAAGAGACGCATCGGCGCAGAGTTCTGACCAAATGGACAGTCAGCGATCAAGTATACATCGAGATCGTTGTCATTGTCGTAATCTGTCCAGCCACTGATAAAGGCGCGTCCCATGCGGTCGCCACCAAGTAGCATGTCAGATACATCGGTGAAGTTGCCCGTACCGCCATCGTTGTGGAACAGGTAATCCTGCTCGCCGTCGCCGGTGAAGGTCTGGCTGAACGGCATGTGATGTGATACATAGAGGTCAAGGAAACCATCCTGGTCATAATCGCCCCAGGAAGCAGACGTACCGCGGCGCTCTTCTGACGCCTCGAGACCTGATCCTGTAAAGATGTTGGTGAATGTGCCATCACAATTGTTCTCGTAGAAGGCATCACCATTTGAGTTGGCCAGGTAGAGGTCAACACAACCGTCGTTGTTGTAGTCGGCCACTGCTACACCTGAACCGTCGTTGCCGGCATCCTGAACGCCCGCAGCCGCAGCTACATCAGTGAAGCTTCCACCATTGTTTTCGAACAGGTGGTTTGCACCGGTACGGTTGGTCATGTAAAGGTCGAGATCGCCATCCTGGTCGTAATCAAACCAGGCAGCACCTGTACCAATGGCCATGTCGCCTGTCTGGTCGCCTACGTGTGATACGTTGAGGCCGGCAGAGCTGGTCACATCGGTAAAGAGGTCGTTTCCACCACCGGTTGAACTGGACTCTACAACCAGAATACGCTGGTTGATGCCCACGCCACTTACCGTCTGCACGGTCCCTGATGGCCATTCGATGGTCAGGTTAGAAATAGAAGCATCTGAACCAAGGCCGAAGTACGCAGCCACATCATCCCCGCCACCAACGCTCGAACCGCTGTGAATCTCGTGTGTCTGCGTGCCACTGCTGGCACTGGTTACAATTACTTTTGCGCCAATACCCTGGCGGTTACTGGTCACACCCTGCAAGTCTACGATGAGCCAGTTGTTGCCGTTGCCATTGTCGTTGCGGAAAAGCCGCGCCTGGCCGGCGTAGTTCACGAGGAACAGATCCGGGTCACCATCCTCGTCGTAGTCAGCGTAAACGCCGGTACGGCCGCGGCCGGTGTCATCCACACCCTGAGCAGCTGATACGTCGGTGAATGTACCGTCGCCATCAGAATGCCAGAGGACAGACTCTACAGGATCGAAGTTGTTCAGAGAACCAGCTGCCATGAAGAGATCTTCCCAACCATCGAGGTCGTAGTCGAAGAAGTTGGCTCCCCATGAGAAGTTGAACGAAGAAACGTTGGCAGCATCGGTGGCATCAGACATGGTCGACCCGTTGTTATTCAACAGAATCGTACCCTGACGCTCTAGCCCACCTGAACCAGAAAGGTTGCCGTTGTCCGTGTAGAAGTAGTCCTGGAAACCGTCTTTGTCGTAGTCACCAACCGCGATACCCATGCCGTTCTGGCACCAGTTTGCATTGGCTACATCCGCAACGTTTGTGAAGGTCCAGTCGGTTTCCCCGTTTGTACCGCCGTCATTTCTCCAGAGTCGCATAGGCGCCTGGGCATCAAACGGACAGTCAGCGATCATGTAGATATCGAGGTCACCGTCGTTGTCATAGTCAGTCCAGCTACCAATAAAGCTTGCTTTTTCGCGGTCATCGCCGAGAAAAGCATCGGTAACGTCGGTAAAGGTGCCGTCGCCGTTGTTGTAGTAGAGGTAGTCCTGACCTTTGGATTTGTCGTCGGGTACGTTGGTGCCATCGAGCGGGTAGTGATGCGCTACGTACAAATCGACAAAACCGTCGTTGTCGTAGTCTCCCCATGAGGCGGAAGTACCGCGGCGTTCGCCTGACGTTTCAAGGCCAGAGCCGGCATAAACGTCTGTGAAGGTACCGTCGCAATTGTTCTCAAAGAGCACGTCTTCGATAGAATTTGCGAGGTAAAGGTCGATACAGCCGTCGTTGTTATAGTCGGCTGCAGCAACGCCGGCGCCATCGTTGCTGGCATCCTGGACACCAGCGGCGGCAGCTACGTCCGTAAACGAGCCAGCGTTGTTTTCAAAAAGAAAGTTTGCGCCTGTGCGCATGGTCATGTAGAGGTCAAGGTCGCCGTCGTTATCATAGTCAAACCAGGCTGCACCGGTACCTAACCCCATATCAGCTACAGATGCACCATCATGGGTCACATTGATCCCCACGCTGGATGCGACGTCTGTAAACTGAGCCTGCACATTACTCAATGGCCACAGAAAAGCCACCAGGAGTAATGTGAGAACTGTTGAGCGTTGAAACTGACACATAAGAACTCACCAAATGCTTGCAGAATGCTGATTCAGGCAGATTTGCGGGAGCACTTTTACCTGTTTCAGCCAGAGAGATTGGGGGATCGACATAAGGAAGCAAATTGGCCGAGTTTTTTTATAATCCGCACGCCATGGGGGGGCTTCAAATTTGGAGATGAAAAGGCAATTGTAGGTGTGTAATGGCGGCTGGTCGCGTCAGCCATTTGTCAGGGGGAGATTTGCGCCAAAGCACCCCGCTCGGGTACACCTTTTGTTTGCGCCAAACGAAAAAAGGGCACGGTATTTAGCCGCGCCCTTTCGGATTTCCTCCTGTTTGACACCCACCATCTATTTGGTTAGCAGGAGGTTGCGTGTGTCGACAAAATGTTCGCCGGCAACGCGCAAAAGGTAGCTCCCGGAAGCGAGGCCGGCAGCGTTAAAAGTGAAGCTGTGGGTAGCCTGGGCAGCAAGCGGTCCATCGTGGATCAAGGCAACCGTTCGACCCAATAGATCGTGTACGGTGACGCGAACGGACTGGTGCTGCTCAACCTGTAGCGTAAAGTTGGTTTGCGGGTTAAACGGGTTCGGATACGCTGGAGAAAGCGCGAAGCCATATTTTAACAACTCGCTTGATTCGGCTCCTTCATCTTCGTTCGACACCAGCGATGGCGGCGCTCCAAGGGGTTGGGAAGTAGCACTAAATTCGCTGGTATTGCCAAAGGGATCTGTTGCGGTAAGCACCAGCACATCACGTACATCCCATATTAAGCCGTCAGCCGACACCTCAAACCGCTCTGATCGACCAGGTACCACGTATGTGTGCGTCCCCAGGTATGTCTTGCCTTCGCCACTGCTCGCATCATCAGCAAGATACATGTCTACCGTCAGTGGGAAAGTAACATAGGCGTTGCTGGCATCAATGCTATATTCGACACCAAGCACATGCTGTGTCTCATCATAGCCAGCAACGAGAATGTCCGGATAATTCTGATTGAAATTGGGACCTTCATCAGCATCATCTAAATCATTCATCGTCACACCATCGACATTCAAATCGATACCGATGGCGCCATTGTTATACATGCGATTTCCGCGCAAAGACGTATTCCGTGTCCCCGGAGCCGATTCAATGGCAATACCACTGCCCCCGTTAAACGCAATAGTATTGGTAAATTGCTGCGTCGTAGATATGGTATCAACTGCGCTATATCCAATCGTAGTATCGAATACAGTTTCTTCAAGCAAAACACCATGCCCATCATTGCCGAGATTGGCGCCGTTCCGATTCGTGCCTATATAGTTACCTTGCACAACACTTAGCGCCGTATTGTGCAGCACAATACCATTACCTCGAATATTGCCTACCACATTCCCTTGATTGGCTGCCTTACCGCCCACTACTACGTCTTCTGCGTTTGTTATTTCAATACCAATGTTAACATTGGCCGGCAAAGGAACACCAAGATCATCGCCGGCAGCGTTGGTGCCTATGTAATTTCGCTGGACAGTTATACCTTCACAATTGGATATCCGTAGAAATGTACGTTGAAACCCAATGGTATTATCAACAATAGTGTAATGGTCTCCATATATGGATATCCCCAAATCATCACTAGTCCCCAACTTTGCGCCACTGGCATTGGTGCCGATATAGTTATTGCTGACAATCCCTCCCTCACCAGCCAAAGAAAGTGTTCTAAGCACACTTCCTCCAATTACATTACCCTGCTCAGGCTGCGGACCGCCAATGATGGTGTTTTTGCCTGAATCAATTATCCCAGAGGCATTGGTTATGGGATTACCATCCATATCAACACCAATCCGATTTGCCTGTATAACCGTGTTACTTGCGTCTGGAGAAACAGATACTTGTGTGCTGTTGTCAGCGATTACGTTGTTCCGCAAGATATTACCTGACCCATCCAATACCCTTAGACCAATAGCATTCAGAAACTCACCTGCAGGGACTATGCCGATGATGTTTTGCTCGATCAAATTGGCATCGCTATGAATGACAATTGCAGTTGATACCCTGCCTATGATAAAACCCTTGATGACACTGCCCGCTGACCCGAGCACTAATTCAAAACCATTCCAGTTTGTATCCTCCACTTCGATTCGTATGCCGGCACCCGGCCCGCTTAATCCATCAAGTATCACGCGGTCCTTAATTTCGGGTAGCGCAAGATTTGTAGTTCGACCAACACGGATCACAACAGGCGCCGTCAAGCTAGTAGAAAAGTGGATTTCATCCGGGCCGGCAAACGCATTGCCCGTAGCATTGGCTTCTTCTATAGCTGCGCGCAGCGTGCAGGATTCAAGCATGGTGAGGCACTGCCCATCACCGGGATTTGCATCAGTGTGGTCGAGTACAGAATTGACGGTAAAAATTTTTTGGCCGTTAGCCGGCAGCAGGCTAACCAAAAGCCAGCCGCATAGTGCAAGAAGTGTTCTCATTGTATTTCTTCGATTGATGGAAACTGATCATGGTGGGCGTTTGCTTACAGATTTCTGCCCATCTGATCACTCTAGCGTCGCCAATCTCGAAATGTGGACACGGGGGGTAGGTTGAAGGTTGAAGGTTGAAGGAATGTAAATTTCGACATTCGTTATTCCTTGCTCGATATTCCCAAGAAGGCTGCCCCTGGTATTCAACCCTCGGCAAGATCTTTGTCGAATAATTCCTTTAATTAAGGAAGAGACCCATCCCCGCATTCACTCACTGGGTATCAGTCATGCAAGAAACAGGCACAGTCACGGTATGGCTTCGCCGGCTCAGCGATGGCGACGCGTCAGCCCTCGATGAATTGGTCCCGCTCATCTACGACGAACTGCATCGGGTAGCCCAGCACCGCATCAACCGCGAACGCAAAGGACACACATTCGGTGCAACAGCGTTGGTGAACGAGGTTTATTTGCGGCTGGTGAACGGCAAACAACTTGACATGGCAGACCGCAATGACTTCATGGCCGTTGCGAGCCAAACCATGCGTAATATCCTTGTGGATTATGCGCGCAAAAAGAACCGTGTTAAGCGAGGCGGTGGCCAGGCCAGCGTACCGCTGGAAAAAGTAGAAGCTTTCCTCACGCAGGAGGAATCAGAAGAAGTATTGCTACTAGACGCGGTACTGACGCGGCTCATGGACATCAACGAACGGGCCGGCCAGGTGGTACAACACAGGTTCTTTGGTGGCCTTACGCTCGACGAAACGGCTGAAGTATTGGGGCTTTCCAAGCGATCAGTCCAGCGATCCTGGGTTGTAGCTAAGGCCTGGTTGCGCAAAGAAATGGCCGGCGAAAGCGACCGCTTGATAGAGCCAGAGTAACAATCGAAAACACAGATGTGTTTTCAGTTGAAAGTTGCAGGTTTAAGGTTGAAGGTTTTGGAGCCATGTCACTAGAATTTACTTGTCGTAGCTTACGAACAACCCTGACTAAGAACTTGTCAACGTAAGCTTGCTTACTGGTGTCCACTCTTGCGCCAGAGCGACGCTAAGTAAAGCACACCCACAGTATTTTTGGAGCTAACCCATGGACGCTAACCGCTGGCAACAACTCGAAAACCTTTTTATTTCAGCACTCACACTGGAAGGCAAGGAACAAGCAGAATTCCTCGACAAGGCCTGCGGTGATGATGCTGCCCTGCGACACGAACTCGAATCGATGTTGCATGTCGACCAGGACAGCGTTGCTTTTGCCCTGGAAAACAAGTTGTTAAACGAAGAAGCGCCGGCGCAGTCACGGGCTGCAGACCTGATCGGCTCTCGTATTGGGCCTTACCGTCTCGAGGAATTGCTCGGAGAAGGGGGCATGGGTGAAGTATACCTGGCACAACGCAACGATGGGCAGTACGACCAAAAAGTAGCGCTCAAATTAGTGCGACCAGGTTACCGAAGTGCGGACCTATTCCGCAGGTTTCGCATGGAGCGCCAGGTACTGGCGCGTTTATCGCATCCCAATATCACCCAATTGCTGGATGGTGGCATCGATAACGATGGCCGGCCTTATCTGGTGATGCAATATGTGGAAGGGCTCCCCATCACCAAGTTTTGTGATAAACACGCGCTCTCCATCGAGGAACGTCTGGGTTTATTCCGCACCGTCTGTGCGGCAGTGCAGCATGCACACATCAATCTGGTTGTACATCGCGACATCAAGCCCTCCAATATTCTCGTCACCGAGGGCGGCGTCGTAAAACTACTCGATTTTGGTATTGCAAAGCTGCTTGCGCCAGATTTGCAAACGTCTGTTGCGCTCACGCAAAGCAGGGTTCGCCTGATGACACCGGAATATGCTGCACCCGAGCAAGTCCAGGGTGCAAACATCACGACGGCCACCGATGTCTATGCATTGGGTGTACTACTATATGAAATGTTGACAGGCCGGCGACCTTACCAGTTAGACAAAAAAATCCTATCGGAAGTCGAGCGCATCATATGCGAAGAAACACCTCTCCGGCCAAGTACATCGCTTACCGAAGCAACCCACACCAAGGCTTCCATCGAAGCAATTAGTAGCGCACGCCGGACAGGTGCTGCGCGGCTCCGCAGAACCCTCCAGGGTGATCTGGACAATATCGTACTCATGGCCCTCCGCAAAGAACCAACACGGCGGTATGCTTCAGCAGAACAGTTTGCACAAGATATCCAACGCTACCTGGAAGGCCTTCCTGTCTCCGCACAAAAAGATCGCTTAAGCTACCGGTTCAAAAAGTTTGTTTTTCGTCATCAAACTGTCGTAGCAGTAGCCAGCGCAGCATTTCTGTTGGCCATCGGTTTTGGCATCGCGATGTCAATCCAGGCGCGAAACTTGGCCATTCAACGGGACCTTGCGCAATCTGAAGCAACCAAAGCACAGCAGGTCTCGGCCTTCCTCGAAAACATGTTTGAAGCTTCCGATCCACTCGCCGTAAATACCGAGCGACGCGACACCTTGCGGGTTCGTGCACTACTTGATATCGGCGTCAAGAACTTGCACGAAGAGCTCGCGGATCAACCCCAGGTCAAAGCTTCGCTCCTTCATGTGCTGGGCAATGTCTACAACGGCCTTGGTGATCCAGTTGCAGCCCTGCCTTTGCTAGATGAGGCCCTGTCAATACGAACAACGTTGTATTCTGGTGATCATGCAGAAATTGCAGAAAGCATGGCTGGGAAATCTAACATCCTACGCCAACAGGGAAAGTTCAACGAAGCGGAGCCGCTAATCCTGGATGCGCTGGCAATGAACACCCGGCTCGCGGGTGCAGAGCATATTTCAATTGCAGACGACTTACAAGATTTAGGGGTACTCCGACAGCGCCAGGGCCGTTATGTTGAGGCCGATTCATTATTCCGCGCCTCGTACCAGCTTCGGAGTACGTTGCTAGGACCAGCACACTGGGATGTTGCATCTGACCTGAACAACATCGCAACCGTGCAATACCTGAGCGCTAACTTCGAAACTGCCGACTCACTTTTTCGGGAGGTGATTGCGATCAGGAGCCAGCTGCGAGACTTCACCCACCCTGACATTGTGTCCGCGCAAGGCAATCTGGCGACTACCCTGAGACGACAAGGAAAGCTCGATGAAGCCATTGCTTTGAGTCAATCCGTACTCGAAAACCTGAGAAACCGCCTTGGACCGGTCCATCCCATGATTGCCGGAAGCCTCAACAATCTTGGGCAATTGTTCAAGACACAGCAAAAGTATGCAGAGGCTGAAACCCATTACAAAGCAAGCCTTGCGATGTACCAACAAGTGCATGGCAGTTCGCACCCCAACATCGCGCTGATCCTGCATAATCTGGGCGCACTCTACAAGGCCATGCGTGCGTATGATGAGGGCTTTGCCCATTACGAGCAAGCACTGCAAATGCGCAGGGCCTTATTTGGCAATACACATCCTGCTGTTGCCGCTACACTCAATAATCTGGGTATCCTGCTGAAATCTAAAAGGGACTACGCCGGTGCTGAACCCTACCTACGCGAAGCGCTGGCTGTAAACAGAAAATTGCTCGGCGCCGATCATCCCCGTATTGGGATCACAATGGATAGCCTTGGCGACTTACTCATCAAAACAGGTAAGTATGCGGAAGCAGACTCAATGCTGCACGGCGCAAAAAAAATACTCCTCGCACAGTTTGGTCCAGACAACAGGATTGTCAAGAACAATCAGAAATCGCTGGAATTGCTGGCGGAGAAACAGCAAAACAACCAGTAGACTAAACAAAAAAGCTACACAAAATAGCTGGCACAGATTGCTTTTTGAGATACAAACCGTACTACTTCACCAGCTGCAATTGCCGGGTCTCAACAAAGCGATCTCCCTGTACCCGGAGCAGGTAACTGCCTGAGGCGAGGCCGGCAGCGTTAAAGGTGAAAGTATGCACCCTTGCGCCTTCCAACATGCCGTCGTGTAAGGTGGCAACCCGCCGGCCCAGCATATCGTGGACAGCAATCTGCACAGGACCATCCTCGCGCAAAAGCAATTCGAAACTGGTGCTCGGGTTAAACGGGTTGGGAAAAGCCGGCTTTAACTCATGGGTATCCATCTGCTCAGTTAGTACCAGCGATGGCTCCAGGGCAGCCAGATTGGAAACGCCAACGGCCCCGCCAAATTCACTTGTATTGCCCAGAGAGTCCGTTGCTGTTGCGGTAAACATGACGTCTTCCAAATGAACGCCCAATCCCGTGGTGTCCACAGTAAGCACAGCCAGATCCTGGGGATTGATATATGATGTACTGGCTATGTGTTGTACACCTTGACTGGCGAATGCAGACTGATCTTCTATATAAAAATCCAGCGTGAGCGGATACGCAGCGTACATGGTGTCAGCCGTGTGGATAAAAGTAAATTCGAGTTGGCCCGTTGCACTGTTGAACAAGACTTCTCCGATATCAGGAGAATTGAGGAGCGTATTTGCGCCAGTATCATCGTCAAACTCGTCATTGGGGGTATTGCCATCTAACTTAAGGTCAATGCCAATGCCATCATTTTCGCCTGTTGCATTGCCTCGAATGGTATGCGGGTGACTACCCAATCCAATTACGCCAACGGCCGGCCCTTTGTTGAAGAAGATATAATTGGCTTTGCCCATTTTTGTGTGGTCAACAACCTCCCCCAAACCATATCCGATAACACTGTCGCCAAAACCACCATCCATTAAGATCCCGCCCAACGCGTTACCCAGCGCCTGATGTTCTGAGTTCGTGCCAATGTAATTACCTTCGACACGGAAGTTCGTGTTACTTCCGGAGACATGAATTCCGTATGTACCATTGCTGCCAATCGTATTGACTGCGCCATAAAAATCACCGCCGATTAAACTATCATCGATGTCATACATTCGAAGACCAGCTTTAAAATTGCCAATGGGTGTCCCTGATTTGCTCACGCCAATGTAGTTGCCACGAATGAGCAGCGCCCGGCTCCAACCTATGTTGATGCCTTCCTCATTAAATCCAATGACATTTCCGGCTACCGGACTACCGATCACGTAGCGGTCCGCGTTCACCTTAATTCCTATGCCAGCGTTTCCAATATTTGCACCTGATGCGTTCGTACCGATATAATTATTTTCTACCCGTCCTGCTACCCCCGCAAGCAAAATACCTGTGTCATTGTTACCAATCACATTACCGTCAGTGTTGAATACCCCTCCTATTTCATTCGCGCTCCCGTAATCAGCTATGCCTATGATACCACTCCCCAGATCATCTCCTTCTTCGTTCACGCCGACATAATTTGCAGTAATCCGGTTGAGTTCTCCATCAACTGTAATACCTGTTACCTGATTAAAGCCCACAGTATTTCCTGAGACGATATTTGACCTTCCATAAACATCAATGCCCCCATTGTTACCCAAAAAATCGCCTTCAGCATTGGTACCTACATAGTTATTTTCAACCTGGGTAAACAGTGCATAAATAGACAAATAAACCCCAACTTCGTTGAACCCTATCACATTGGGATCATCTGACGAACCGATTTCTACGGAAAAACTGGACCGTTCAAGCTCTATGCCGGCAAACCCATTTCCTCTGTCATTCCCGTCCTGATCAGTACCCAGATAGTTGCCTATGATAACCTGGTCTGAGCCCCCCTCTACCAGAATAGCGCTCTCTGAAAAATTTCCGATCGTTAATCCTTTTATAACGCTTTTCCTTGATCCCGTTGCCAATACAATACCGTCGTCCTGGGCGGCTAATGTACCATCGATATAAACGCCCCCTTCTGCGGTTGTGCCATCGATAATGACATGATCGTCGATATCAGGCAGCACAAGCGCCGGCCCAGATAAATTTATGCGGTTTGCAAAGGGTCCAGGTGAAAAATGAATTTCGTCAGGCTGCGAATTGCTCACATTAACCGTCGCATTTGATTCCTCGATGGCCGCCCGGAACGTGCAGACACCAATCCAGGTGGCACAAATCCCATCACCCGGATTGATATCAGGGCCATGACCTGAGGTAGTAACCACAAATATGTTTTGTGCATGCGCGGAGATCGTACAAAAAAAGCAGAGCAAGAGGTATAGGGAATAGCGTTTCATCGTGTGATTGCCTCAAAGGATAAGCCGGCCCACGCGTAAGGGCCGGCTATTGAATTGATATGGGGAAATGATTACTTCAGCAGCGTGAGCATGCGGACCGCTCGAAATGCATCTGCCTGCACGTGGAGCAGGTACGTTCCGCTAGACAAGCCGGCAGCGTCAAAAGTGAACGTATGCCGGACGCCTGCTGAAAGCGGCGCGTCGTGTAACAGGGCAACTTCGCGACCAAGCAAATCAAACACGGCGATGCGAACGGGCGCTACATCGGCAACTTCCAGCGAGAACGAAGTGGTGGGATTAAACGGATTCGGATAGGCGGGTGATAGCGCGTACGTTTGCGGCTGCGCCGCCTCGTCATCTTGCACAAACGTTGCCGCTGCAGCCCAACTCGAGACCGGCGCGGTGGCTTTGCTAAACTCGCTTGTATTGCCCAATGAATCCGTCGCCGTAGCAACAAATACATCGTCGAGTTTCAACGCCAACCCGGTGGTGTCTACGGCAAAGACAGCCGCTTCTCCGGGCACCTCATAGCTATGGCTACCGACATACTTCTTGCCCTGCGTATCTGCTGAACCATCGCCAAGGTACAAGTCGATGGTCAAGGGAAACACAGCCGCTGTGCTGGCTACATCCAACGTGTAGACAATTTCAAGCTGCTTTTGCGCCGCGTTGTAATTCAGCGATTGCCACTCGGGGTGATTGAGCAAGGTGTTGGGTCCATCGTCAGTATCTTCATTGTCATTGATCAAAAAACCCTCATTGAACAAGTCGATGCCCAACCCGAGGTTGTTGCCAATTACATTGCCCCGAATCGTGTTAGCGTGGCTGCGAAATTCAGAGGGTAAAGCAACACCACCGCCGCGGTTGTACAGTATATGGTTGCCCCTTGCTTCAGCTTCAATAATAGGATCGTGGGGTGCATAGCCAATTATGGTATTGGATGACGCCAAACCCAGGGTGATGCCATATCCCGCATTACCCAGGTCCTCCCCCGCAGCATTGGTGCCGATATAGTTGCCTTCAATTATCATCCCTTCACATTCAGTCGATTCAATCCCGGCAGTTCCGTTAAACCCAATAACGTTGCCCTGACCAAATCCGCGACCACCAATTTGCTCCTCTTCACAATCCGACATATGCAATCCCACTTCAAGATTTCCCATGGGCAACCCGTCCGCATTGGTCCCGATGAAATTGCTGCGTATCAGGTTGCGTTCACTGCTCCATACAGCAATTCCGGTCTTGTTAAAGCCAACAACATTACCTGACCCGGGCAAGCCAACAAGGTTGTTTTCGCCATCCGTTACCCAAATCCCAAAGCCGGTGTTGCCCGCGTTGGTCCAGATACGTGTCGTTCCAACAAAATTGTTTTCGATGATGTTGTTGTTCGGTACGGTCTCGCTTCCAAAAACCAACTCAATACCGTTCTCATTAAACCCAATGACATTGCCATCTTCAGGTAAATTCCCGCCTACCTGGTTACCGGAACTGCTTAACCGTATGCCCTCATTTCCGTTGCCAATATTTTCACCGCCGAAGCCAACGCCGACGTAGTTGGATTTAATGGTCGAAAATGGGCCTCCTACATCAATGCCAGCACCCTGACTAAACCCTATTACATTATGGGTGATCGTAGTTTCCTCGGCGAAATGAACAGAGATACCAGCAGGTGAGCCAATGCTGGTTGCACCGTTCCCCATGGGATCCCCCTGTGCGTTGGTGCCAATGTAATTGTGTTGAATTACCGTTGACCGGATCGCAACACCGCCACTCCACAGCTGAATACCGTCCCCCACATTAAATCCAATAAAGTTGCCGGCATCAGGCTCTCCTATAACGTTCGAAAAACCGCGCGACACCGTAATGCCCTGCCGCTGATTGCCAAGTGGCCGGTATTCAACATCGGTACCGATGAAGTTGCCGGCGACAACATTGCGCGATGATGCAATGAAAACACCTGCGTCTCCGTTAAAGCCGATAACGTTGCCCGCATCTCGACCGCCTACAATATTCTCACCCCCATCCTCCGACAGATACAGTCCGGCGCCCCCATTTCCCAAATCATCACCCGCCGCATTTGTCCCCAGATAATTAACAAGAATGGTATTTTCCTCGCTTTCGACATAAATGCCGACTTCCGGGAAATTACCGATGGTCATGCCCTTGATGGTGCTACCATCCGAGCCCGCTGCCAGGGTAATGCCATTACCGGCGATGGACGCTCCATCCAAAAAAACAGATCCGGGCGCCGTGGTCCCATCAATCACGAGGGCATCCGTGATTGCCGGCAAAACGTTTACCGACATGGCAATTACAAAGGAAGAATCCAGCGTGGATGAAAAATGAATTTCATCGGGTCCATCCGGGCTATTGGCAAGCGCATTGGCTTCCTGAATCGCAGCACGTAACGTACAGGGACCGAATAAACTGCGACAATCGCCGTCTCCCGGCAGTAAATCTGCATATCCTCTAGGACTACTGACGACAAAAACGTGCTGTGCGTATGCAGGTGATAAGACGAATAAACAGAGCAAAAGCGTTGCAAAAAGTGTTTTCATGACGTGTTCTCGCTTGAAGTGGGTGTTTCCGGCGGCACGAAGTGGGTCTCCTCCTTAAGCTCTAGCGACAGAAAAGACGGAACATGGCCAAACTATTTTGCACGCACCCAATTTTTATGCTTTTTGCCGACCTGCGAGGATGGGTTAGGTAGCGATTACAAGTTAGAAAAGTCTTATTTTGTATGATTGTGGCCCCATCCACAGCTTGGCGCACGGATATGCAAGAACCAGGAACGATCACACGCTGGCTACGCCAGCTCCAGGAAGGCGACACATCTGCCTTCGATGCGCTTATTCCACTGATGTATGAAGAACTCCATCTTATTGCACAGCAGCGACTCAAACGGGAACGTGCAAACCATACGCTGGGCGCAACGGCACTTGTGAACGAAGTCTACCTGAAGTTTGTCAATCAGCAACAAATTACGCCGGCCGACCGCGGTGAATTCATGGCAGTTGCGAGCCAGTCTATGCGCAACATTCTCGTAGACTACGCAAGAACCAAAAAACGACAGAAACGCGGCGGTGAACAGATGAAGGTATCGCTGGAAACCGTAGAGGCATTTCTTTCGGACAGAGAAGCTGACGAGGTACTCGTGCTCGACGGCGCACTCGCCCGCCTCGCTGCCATCGACGAGCGCGCCGGCCAGGTTGTGCAGTACCGCTTCTTCGGCGGCCTCACGCTCGACGAAACGGCAGAAATTATGGGCATCTCCAAACGCTCTGTCCAACGCTGCTGGAATACGGCAAAAGCCTGGTTAAGGAAAGAGGTTGTAGGGAAGGTTGAAGGTTGAAGGTTGAAGGAAAGCTAAACTTCGACATTCGACATTCCTTGCCCGATATTCGATATTCAAAGAATGTGCAGGCCTGGCAGAGATCCTTCGCACGGCTCTGTTAGACTTATCAAGAGCAGCATAACAGACTGGAGCAAATCAACATTCAGCAATCCCCTCTGTCCACATCCGTCATCAAATATCGCTAAACTAATAAAGCCCTCTGCAGGATGGACACGCAACGCTGGAAAAAACTGGAAGCACTCTTTAATGCGGCACTTGAGCTGACGCATGTGGACAGGGCTGCATTTCTGACGGATGCCTGTGCAGATGACGAGGCGTTGCATAAAGAACTTGTCGCCATGTTAAAAGCCAACGAAGGCAGCATGGCCATGGCCCTCGAAGAACGGCTGCTAACAGAAGACGATAGCCCCGAAGCAATCGACCTTGTCGGCACACATATTGGGCATTACCGCCTGGAGAAACTCATCGGTGAGGGAGGCATGGGCGAGGTCTACCTCGCGCAACGAGATGATGCGCAGTATAAACAGCACGTGGCCCTCAAGCTTGTCAGGCCTGGCTATCGAAACAACCAGATTATGGCGCGCTTCCGCATGGAGCGGCAGGTACTGGCACGGCTCACCCATCCAAACATCACGCAGTTACTCGACGGAGGCATCGACAACAACGGCCGACCCTATCTCGTGATGCAATACGTGGAAGGCATCCCGATTACCCAGTATTGCGATGATCACGCGTTGTCCATCAATGAACGCCTTGCATTATTCACCACCGTCTGCAATGCTGTGCAGCACGCCCATCGCAACCTCATTGTACACCGCGACCTCAAGCCATCCAATATTCTTGTCACAGGAGAAGGCGTCGTAAAACTGCTCGATTTTGGCATAGCCAAACTCCTCGATCCCGACTGGGAAATGTCTCTTGCCATCACGCAATCACAAATGCGGTTGATGACACCCGAATATGCAGCCCCAGAACAGGTAAAAGGCGAAGCCATCACAACGGCGACCGATGTGTACGCGCTGGGGATTTTGTTATACGAAATTCTTGCCGGCCGACGCCCCTACCACCTCAAAAATCGCCGGCAATCAGAAATCGAACGGATCATCTGCGAAGTAGCACCCACACGACCAAGCACAGCACTTACCGTAGCCACAAAACAAGAAGACACTGCAGCAACGTATTCTCCTAAAGCGGTTAGCAAAGCACGCGGCATAGGGTTGAACAGGCTCAAAAAAATGCTCCGGGGTGATCTCGACAATATCGTACTCATGGCCATGCGCAAAGAGCCTGCGCGGCGATACAGTTCTGCAGAGCAATTAACAGAAGACATCTCCCGGTTTTTGAAGGGACTGCCTGTTCGCGCGCAGAAAGACAAGACGCTGTACCGCATGCAAAAATTTGTGCGCCGGCACCGGGCTGCGGTACTCTTCACTACCTTCGCCATTACAACCCTGATAGCATTCAGTATTTTTGCAACCTACCAGGGTTCGCTGCTCCGCGTGGAACGCGACACAGCACAGGTTGAAAAGACCCGTGCTGAGAAAATGGTAGGCCTGCTTGTCAGCCTCTTTGAGACCGCTAATCCTAATGTTACCCCCGGTGGCGATACGCTCCGCGTGGGCACCTTTGTAGAGAAGGGGGCCAGGAAGGTCTTGCAAGAGGTAGAAGACGACCCTCAACTTAAAGCACAAATGACTTTCACGCTGGGCCAAATGTATGCGGCACAGGGACAATACCGCGAAGCACAGGGACTGCTGGAAGACGCCTATGAAATGCAACGCAAACTACGCGGCCCAGCAGACTCGGTGACAACGGGTTATCTGATGGCGTTGGCCACACAAACCTGGCGTTTGGGGCAGCGAGAAAAGGGCAAAGTCATGTTCGAAAAACTGCTCATCCACAACAAAGCAGTATTTGGAGAAACACATCCTCGCGTTGCCAAAAGCATGCAACTTCTTGCCTTGGCCACCAGCGACGTATTGGAAAAACAGGCGCTACTGGAATCTTCGCTACAGATTAGGCAAGAAATTTTGCCGGCGAATGACATTGAAATTGCGGACGGCCTGAATGCCCTGGCTACGTTCCATTTATTGACCTCCAATTATAGCCTTGCAGAGGAGAATTATCGCGCCTCGCTGGATATCCTTGAGCAAATCCTCGACAAAAACCACCCCAACATCCTGGCCGTCATGGGCAATCTGGCTTCAAGCCTGAATCAAATGGGTGATACCCCGCAAGCAATAACCATTCAAAAAGATGTGATCAGCAGGCTGCGGACGGTAAAACGCGACTCATCCGTACAAACAGCCAACGCCTGGAATAACCTGGCCGTGTATTACATTCACGAAGGCAAATTTGCAGATGCAAGGGACGCGCTACAATATGCCAACGGCTTGCAGACAGTTTTGCTGGGCCCCAAACATCATCGCGTATTATCTACAGCGCGCAACCTCGGCGTTGTATTATCCAAAATGGGCAATCACGAAGCTGCCAAAGCAATATTTCAAAATATCAACCGGCAAATAACAACCAGGAATGATCAGTTAAACATCGAGACAGGCTATTACTTTGGACAGTACGCTAACATTCTGCGAGAAGCTGATGCATCACGGAGAGAAATCGAAGACTACCTGCAAAGGGCCCTCGCGGCTGCCGAACAAACACGCAATAACGATCCCGAAGCCAAGCATACAAAGATAGCAGATATCTACCTCTGGCAAGCGATGTATTTGCTGGAAAATCAGGCGTACGCAGCGGCTGCACCTTACACGGAAGACGCGCTTGCCATGCGCCTGGCGCTTCTACCAAAATCCCATCCCCATATTGCCATCGCGCAGAGCCTGGATGGTATAACGCGATACCATCTCGATCAGAAAAAAGAAGCTGTTGCACTGCTTGAGGCCGGCAACAATGCGTTCCAGGCCCACTCACTTGTTGAACAACAATGGAAAGACGAGGCAAGCGCTATTTTAGCTGACAACTTGTGATGGGGAGTGTGTTCTCGTGCTTCCGAGGATTATTGCACAGTCTTCCTCAACGTCATGCAGGATTTAATCCGGTACCCAGGGTGCGTTGGCACTGCCAGGAAACAAGTAATCCAATGTGATATGCTCGCCTAGATCCCTCGGCCACGCTCGGGATGACATGGATACAGTATTACTCCATTCCTCATACATTCGGCACTCGAAATTCGACATTCGGCACGCAAAGACCGCTCACTTACCCGTCATGCCCAACTTGATTGGGCATCCACCCGGCTAGCAGATGCTATCACAAACAAATCCAACACCTCTAGCCATGCCTGTGGATCCCCAGTCAAGCTGGGGATGACGTGAATGATGGGTTGTGCCATCCCGACAGAGATCCCTCGGCTACGATCGAGGTGACATGGACGAAGGATAACGCCATTCCTCATACATTCGGCACTCGAAATTCGGTATTCGAAAATCCTCCCTGGCAACTTTTGAGGGATTACTGTATGCTGTAGCATGTACAACACAAATGGGCTTTGACGCATACTTGCCATGTTGCAACTGCTGTCTATCTTTTTCTTTATTCCCCTCGGGCTCAACGGCTATGCAACCGATCTTCTGATCGGTCATAGTGCGTATACGCAGCTTGTTGTACAAACTACGCTCGTAGAAAACGCATCCTTGGAGCAAAAGTCGGCCCTTGCGCTGCTTAGCGAAGATACAGGACTGCCAACGTATTTCACGGTCGAGCTACCGCATCCAGCAACACTTGCGTCCGCGCCTCCGTGCGCAACAACCTCACTGTTGCCCGTTTTTTCACCAGGGTTCACATTTCATCTACAAAGCCGACCTCCACCCACCCTTTGAGCCGGCGCCTCTCTTTTTCTTTGACACTAACATCATCCTTGGTTAGCCCTAGAGCATTATGCGCTGAAGCATAATGTATAGCCGGTACCCTTCTCAGTCGCTCATTTTCCCCATTTTTCCCAATATTCGAGATGAACAATACATCCAGTTTCCTGGGCTTTGGGTCCGCAGTTCTGGGCAGCATTTTGCTACTTGCCTTTACCTTCTGCTTTATTGCCCTAATAGCCAATAATCCGCAGATGCCGGCAGCATGGACCACTTTACCCGACTACCTTGCGTACACCCAACAAACCGATCAGGCCCTCAAGTACATCGCACAATGTTGCATGCTACTTTTCTGCCCACTGTTTGTCATCATGGCGTTCAGTCTACATGAAATAACACCACCGGCTAAACAATACTGGGCGCGCCTTGGTAGCGCGTTTGCTATTGGTTTTTGTGTACTTACCACAACCATGTACTTTGTGCAACTAACAACCGTACGACTTGGTGCAAAAGGGATTTACACATCGGGGATCGAACAATTTATTCAGTTTTATCCGTATGCCGGCATCTTATCGATAGGCATGCTTGGCATGACGCTTTTTCTGGGCCTGGCATCGCTATGCATGGCGCCGCTTTTCCGGGGAAACCGGCTGCAGGTGTGTATTCGCATCTTCCTGCTGATCAACGGTTTCAGTTGCCTGTCTGGAGGTTTAGCGTATGCATTCGATAATGTGTGGGTGATCAACTTGACCATGAATCTAGGCATGGGTGGTAGCCTGTTGATCCTGACCAGCCTGCTTGCGGTTTACTTCTCCAGACAACTGCGACATCTGTAAGCCCGACAATAAAAAACCCCGTCCCGGCGTAAGCCAGGACGGGGTTTTTAAATCGGTTATGGTCTGTTTACTTCATCAGAACCATCTGCTTGACAGACTCGAAAGAGCCGGCGCGCAGGCGGTAGATGTACACACCACTTGCAACCATGGAGCCAGAATCGCTGCGTGCGTTCCACACGGCTTCGTAGCGACCTGCATCCAGGCTACCATTGATCAGCGTCGCTACCCGGCGACCCATCATGTCGTAGACTTCCAGTCTCACATCCGTTGCTTCTGGAATATCGAAAGCAATGTTTGTGGTTGGATTGAATGGGTTCGGATAGTTGGACTTGAGTGCAAACTCAGTTGGCAGATCAACAACGTTGTCGATTGACAGCATGTCCTGACCGAATTTAGCAGCTGTTGCAGCACCACCACGTGGGCTTTCTGCAGGACCCTGTCCTGACGGTACAAAGCTGCCATCCTGCGTGAGGAGGATTTTGTCGATCATGGTGCCGTCTTCGCGCATCCAGATGTCGATCGTGTTGGTGCCGGCTGACGTGATACCAAGCGACTGTACGGCGCCTTTGGTATTGACGTTGGTCCATACCCAGGAGCCAACGGTCAGCGTCTCCATCTTAGAAGCAGATGGGTTGCCAGCAAGACCAACGTGGACAGAGTTGTCATCCGTTGTAGCAGCAAACATGCGCACCCAGACGACATACGAACCGGTGTTCGTGATGTCTACTTCGTACGTCATGTGCGGGCTACCAGATACGCCGTTCTTCTTGATCAGCGTGCCCGTGTTCGGATCAGCAACCATTGCACCAGCGCCACTGAAGTCAGCCTCGCTTGTGCTTGAGATCCACATGTGACCACCGTTGTCGGTGTTGGTATCGAAGTTTTCGACTTCCATCACAACCAGACCATTCTCTTCGATGAACGGACCTGTTGCATTTGGATCTGCAACCAGTACGTCATGAGCCACCGTGTTGGTGTTCGCGAGGTCATCCGTTACCGTCAATGAGACATTGTAGGTACCGTATGCAGCGTACACATGCACAGGGTTCTGATCGGTAGATGAGTTGCCATCACCGAAGTCCCATGCCCACGATACGATCGTGCCGTCATCCGTGCTTTCGTCTGTGAAGGTTACGGTCAGGTCAGCGGCTACTTCAGAGAAGGCAGCGACAGGAGCGCCGGCTGGATTCTCTGTAGCTTCACCAGTCAACTGAACGATCTGCGTACCGTTTGAACCAGTGTGCTCGATGTTCACCTGTCCCGTTCTGATTGATGGCGCGCTCGTGATTGCTTCGATGATCTCGATAGCGGCCACGATTGAAGGCTTGCCATTGGCGAGCGGGAAGCTGAGGTCGATGCTGGCATCCGCTGGCGTAACATTGAAGGAACGCATCGTTCCTACGTTACAGGCGTTGCCGGCCTCGGCGTACACATCGAAACCACTCAGCTCGGTTACCCCTTCGATTTCAACATCGAACGTACGGCTACCCACAGCACAGCGAGACAGCTCTACGAAGTACAGGTTGACTTCATAGGTGGTACCGGCTGTGACCGGGAATGCCCATTCCATGTAGGGTTCTGGCTGGTTGGCATCTTTACGCTTGCTTTCAAAAATGTCAAGCGGTGTACCTGCAGGAACCGTTGCGTCTGCCGTAGCTGTGACTGGCTCAGATTCCGTGTTGCAGCATCCAGGTACAATGTACACGGATGGAGAAGCCTGAGAGTCTTTCTCCCAATCATCTACATTGCCACCACCAGCGTTGACGCGGTACAGTACGTCGCCAGGGGCCAGAATTTCTGGTCCTGTTACCGGTGCCGGTGTGAAGGTTACATCAAACGAACCTACGCTACTTGCAGCGACCGTTACCGGCGCTGTGAGATCGTGGCTAAAGTCGCTTGCGTCCGTGCCTGTGATCGAAACAGCCGTCACATCGATGTCTTCCGCGCTGTTGTTTGTCAGCGTGATTGTCATCGGTGCAGAAGCAGAACCTTCGTTTACCTGACCGAAGTCGATATCTGTAGGCGTAGCGATCAGTGTTGCGCCGCTTGCAGCCGTAGCTTCACCAGCGAGGTCAACGTTGAGTACTGGGTTTAGGCCTGTGTTGTTGATCACAAGCTGGCCTTCGCGCATGCTCGTGCTAACACCTGAAGAACCAACAATCTCGATCGCTGCCAGGGCAGACGGCTTACCGTTTTCAAGCGGGAAGTTGATGTCGAGGTTGGCGTCCAGCGGCGTTACGATGAACGAGCGCATGATGCCCACGTTACAAGCGCTGCCGGCTTCAGTGAAGATGTCGAGATCTTCGAGTACTGTGGTGCCTTCAACTTCGATGTCGAATACGCGGTTGCCAACAGAGCAACGCGACATTTCAACAAAGAACAGGCGGATTTCAATTTCTTCACCTGCAGTTACAGGGAAGTCCCACTCCATGTATGGCTCAGGCTGATCAGCATCAAGGCGCATGGCCGTGAAGAGGTCAACCGGTGTACCTGCTGGTACAGAGGCATCCAGGGTTGGCGTTGGTGAATCCGTTTCGATGTTGGAGGATCCTGCGAGCAGGTAAGCAGATGGCGTTGTCGCCGAATCTTCTTCCCAGTCGTCAACCAGTGAACCACCAGCATTTACACGGAAGAGTACGCCTTCAGGTAACAACATCTCTGGTCCGGCAGAAGCTGTCGGTGAGAAGGTTACGTCGAAGGTGCTCGTTGAGCCACCAGCGATGGTAACAGGTGCAATGAAGTCGTGGCTGAAGTCGCCAGCGTCTGTACCTGTTACATCGATTGAGCTTACATCAACAGAGGCAACACCCGTGTTGGTCAGCGTCACGGTTGAAGGTGCTGAAGAAGAACCTTCACCCACCTGGCCGAAGTCGATGCTTACAGGATCGACGGTAAGGACTGACACCCCACCACCTGTAGTCACTGATTCACCGCTCAGGTCAACATTAACCGTTGGGTTTTCACCATCGTGTTCGATCATCAACTGCGCAGCGCGCGGATCTGTTGTCGTGCCGTCAGATCCGAGGATCTCGATACCAGCAAGCACAGAAGGTTTGCCGTTTTCCAGCGGGAAGTTGATGTCCAGGTTAGCATCGGTAGCTGTGATCGTGTACTCACGCATGATACCAACGTTACAGGCGTTGCCAGCTTCAGCAAATACGTCGAAGTTATCCTGAACAAGCGTGCCTTCGATTTCTACATCGAATACGCGGTTGCCAGCAGAACAGCGAGACATTTCCACGAAGAACAGGCGTACCTGGTATTCTTCACCTACAGCAACCGGGAAGTCCCACTCCATGAATGGCTCGGGCTGGTTAGCATCGAGGCGCATCGTTGTGAAGAGATCGGTTGGCGTGCCAGCTGGTACAGAAGCATCCAGCGTTGGCGTTGGTGAATCGGTTTCGATGTTGGTAGAGCCAGCAAGCAGGTACGTAGATGGTACTGCGTCCGTATCTTCTTCCCAGTCATCAACCAGTGAACCACCAGCGTTGACACGGTAGAGTACACCTTCAGGAAGCATCATCGCTGGTGCTGCCGTTGCCATTGGCGAGAAGGTTACGTCGAACGTGCTCTGGCCACCAGCAGCAATAGTCAGCGGACCACCTGCAAACGTGTGGCTAAAGTCGCCGGCATCGGTACCTGTGATTGTTACAGCCGTAACATCAAGATCTGCTGAACCAACGTTGTTCAATGTCATCGTCTGCGGTGCAGAGCTGGATCCTTCATTGATCTGGCCAAAGTCAACGCTGGCTGGATCAACTGTAAGGACACCACCTGCGATACCACTCTCAACGATGAGATGGCGCTGGTTCATTCCCAGGCCTGTCTCAACCTGAACGATACCAGATGGCCAGGTGATGGTAAGGCTTGTAATAGATGTTGCAGAACCGATACCGAAGTGCGCGCCGAGATCGTCACCGCCACCAAGGCTTGAACCACTACGGGTTTCGTAGTACTGCGTAACACCGTCAGAAGTCAACAACTCAAGGCGAGAACCGATACCATCGCGGTTACTGGATACCCCTTCGAGGTCGAAAGCAATCCAGTTGTTCAGGCCGTTGTCGTTGTTTTCGTAGAGTTTGGTGTCGCCGGCATAGTTCACGATGAACATGTCGAGGTCACCATCCTGATCGTAGTCAGAATAAACACTGGTACGTGTCCGTGTTGGATCATTGAGTCCACCACTAGAAGCAGAGACATCCGTGAAGGTTGCGTCTCCGTCGTTATTCCAGAGTACAGATTCTACAACTTCGGTGTCTGAGTTCATCGCGCCGGCTGCAAGGTAGAGATCCTGGAAGCCGTCGTTGTCATAGTCGAAGAAGTTTGCACCCCATGACCAGTTCAATGAAGAAACACCTGCAATGTCCGTAGCATCGGTGAAGGTGCCACCGTCGTTGCGAAGCAGCACTGTGCCGGCGCGTCCCATCTGACCAACAGGAATTGTACCGTCGTTTCCGTTGTCAGAGATGAACAGGTCAAAGTCGCCGTCGCGGTCGTAGTCACCTACTGCGAGCCCCATACCATTCTGGCACCAGTCAGCATTGATCGTTCCAGCTACTTCGGTGAAGGTCCAATCCGTTACACCGTCTGTTCCGCCATCATTGCGGTAGACTTGCTGTGGTGACGTGCCATCAAATGGGCAGTCATGTACAACAAAGACATCAAGGTCGCCATCAGCATCGTAGTCAGTCCATCCACCAATGAAGCCCATGCCTTCACGCGTTGTACCCATCAACATGTCAGATACATCGGTGAACGTGCCATCTCCATCGTTGTGGTAGATGTAGTCCTGTGCTTTGATTTGCTCAGTGGCACCCGTTGCTGTGTTGGCAGCAATGTTCATGTGGTTTGCAACGTAGAGGTCAACAAAACCGTCCTGGTTGTAGTCGCCCCATGATGCTGTTGTACCGCGGCGTTCTTCAGAAGACTCAAGGCCAGAACCAGACGTGATGTCTGTGAACGTACCGTCACCGTTATTCCGGTAGAGTACGTCATTGTCGCCATTGGCAAGGAAGAGGTCCTTGTCGCCGTCGTTGTCAAAGTCAGCAACAGCTACGCCGGCACCGTCATTGGTTGCATCCTGTACACCAGCTGCAGCAGCCACATCCGTGAACGAGCCGCCGTTGTTCTGGTAGAGGAAGTTAGCACCGGTACGCATGGTAACGTAGAGGTCCTGGTCGCCATCGTTGTCGTAATCGAACCAGGCTGCACCCGTACCCATGCCCATGTCGGCAACAGCACCACCATCGTGCGCCAGATTAACGCCAGCAGCAGCAGTTACATCAGAGAACAGTGCCGCAGGCGGCGCTACATCTTCAATAACCAGGTGACGCTGGTTGATACCCAGACCAGTTTCAACTTGTGTGATGCCTGAAGGCCATTTGATGGTTACGCTTGTAACTGATCCGTTCAGACCCAGGCCAAAGTACGCTGCCTGGTCATCGCCGGCACCAAGGCTGGAGCCGCTGCGGATTTCATAGTGCTGCGTTACACCGTCTGGTGTTTCAACTTCAACACGCGCACCAATACCATCACGGTTACTGGCAACACCTTGCAGGTCGATAGCCATCCAGTTGTTGGATGTGCTCAGGTTGTTACGGAAGAGTTTAGACTGCTGTCCGTAGTTCACAACAAACATGTCGATGTCGCCGTCATCATCGTAGTCAGCAAATGCAGACGTACGCGTGTTCAACGGATCGTCCATACCACTGGCAAGTGATACGTCGGTAAACGTACCGTCACCATCATTCTGCCAGAGCGCGTTTTCCAGCGCAACAGCAGGATCCATAGCACCAGCAACCATATAGAGGTCCTGGAACATGTCGTTGTCGTAGTCAAAGAAGTTGGCACCCCAAGAGAACTTGTTGTTGTCAACATCTGCAACATCCGTAGTCTCGATGAATCCACCTGCGCCGTCACCCTGCAACAGTACAGCACCCACGCGCTTCGGAGAAGCAGGGTATTCTGTAGTAGTTGCACCGTTGTCCGTGAAGAACAGGTCCATGTTGCCATCGCGGTTGTAATCACCAACTGCGAGACCCATACCGTTCTGGCACCAGTCAGCACCAGCGGTTTCAGCAACCTGCGTCATCGTCCAATCTGTAACAGGGTCCGTACCGCCATCGTTGCGGTAGAGACGCATTGGGCCAGAGTTGGCGCCAAATGGACAGTCACGAACCGTGAAGATATCGAGGTCGCCATCGTTGTCGTAATCGGTCCAGCCGGCGATGAAGCCGCGACCTATGCGATCCAAACCAAGCAACTCGTCAGATACATCGGTGAATGTACCGTCACCATTGTTGTGGAATACGTAGTCCTGCTCGGAGTCACCCGTGAAGGTAGCTGCCGGCGCCGGCATGTGGTGTGCTACGTAGAGGTCAAGCAGACCGTCCTGGTCGTAGTCACCCCATGAAGCAGAAGTACCACGACGATCTTCGGTAATTTCAAGACCGGATCCCGTGGTGATATCTGTGAACGTGCCATTACAGTTGTTCTCGTAGAGGACATCTGAATGGGTGTTAGCGAGATAGATATCTACACAACCATCATTGTTGTAGTCAGCAACTGCAACACCTGCGCCCGTACCGGAAGCGTCTTCAACACCAGCTGAAGTCGCTACATCGGTGAAGGAGCCGGCATTGTTCTGGAAGAGCCAGTTGCTGCCTTCGCGGTTAGTCATGTAAAGGTCAAGGTCGCCATCGTTGTCATAGTCAAACCAGGCGCTACCCGTACCAATTGGCATGTCGCCATCAGTAGCACCGCCATGTGTTACTTCTGCACCCAATACAGAAGCCATGTTGGTGAAGAGGAAATCAGTGGTGCCTGCGGCTTCCACGATGTTCATGCGCTGGTTTACGCCAACGTTGTTCAGCGTCTGAACCGTACCTGAAGGCCAGGTAACAGTGATGCTTGCGATTTCTTCGTCTGATCCTACGCCAAAGTAGGCACCGGTGTCGTCACCGCCACCCAGGCTTGAACCACTGCGGGTTTCGTGGATCTGGGTCCCGCCGGCTGAAGTCAGTTCGATGCGGGCACCAATACCGTCTAAGTTACTGGTTACGCCTTCAAGATCGACAATAAGCCAGTTGTTAGAACCGCTGTTGTCATTTCTCCAGAGTTTTACGTCGCCAGCATAGTTGACGTAGAACATGTCAGGGTCCCCATCCTGGTCATAGTCGCCATAAATGCTAACGCGGCCGCGGCCGGTGTCATTCACACCCTGTGCAACTGATACATCAGTAAATGTGAAAGCAGGACCGTCGCTCTCCCATAGTTTGGCTTCGATCAAAGCAGAGGCGTCATTTACAGAGCCGGCAGCCATGAAGAGATCGAGGAAACCATCGAGGTTGTAGTCGAAGAAGTTTGCACCCCAGGAGAAGTTCAGCGTGTTAACGCCAGCTGCATCCGTAACGTCGGTAAATCCGGTTGCGCTGTTGGCAAGCAGGATTGTGCCGGCGCGGTTCGGATCCGTACCACCTGGAGCTGTACCGTTATCGGTGTAGAACAGGTCCATGAAGCCGTTGCGGTCGTAGTCACCTACTGCAACGCCCATACCGTTCTGGCACCAGTTGCCATTAACTGTGCTGGCAACTTCAGTAAACGTCCAATCGGTCACACCATCGGTGCCACCGTCGTTCCGCCAGAGATCCATCGCACCTGAGCCGTCAAATCCACAGTCGCGGATCAGGTAGATGTCGAGGTCACCATCGTTGTCGAAGTCTGTCCATGAGCCAATGAAGCTCGCGTTTTCACGCTCTGAGCTACCCAGCATGTCGTCAGATACATCTGTAAAGCTAAAGCTTCCGTCGTTATGGAATAAGTAGTCTTGATCTTTTGTTTTGTCGTCAACTACGCCATACCCAGCAACAGGTGTGTGATTTGCAACGTAGAGGTCGAGTAGACCGTCGCCGTCATAGTCACCTACGGAAGCAGAAGTACCGCGTCGTGCACCTGAAGACTCAAGTCCAGAACCCGTGGTTACGTCTGTAAACGTCCCGTCACAGTTGTTTTGAAAGATTACATCTTCATTGCTATTCGCGAGATAAAGGTCTTTGCAGCCATCATTGTTGAAGTCTGCAGCTACGACGCCGGCACCGTCGTGTGATGCGTCTTGGACGCCGGCTGTTGCTGCGACATCGGTAAATGTGCCGCCATTGTTTTCGTACAGGAAGTTAGCGCCTAAACGCATCGTCATGTACAAGTCGAGGTCACCATCCTGGTCATAATCGAACCAGGCAGCGCCGGCACCAACCCCCATGTCGGAAGGATTCCCGTCATGTGGCGTCGTGATGCCCGCACCAGCGGTAACATCGACAAATTGAGCGTGTACCTGAGCGGCCGGCAGTAATGCGAATACCAGCAGCGCCAGGACACAGGAAAATATTCTTGTGAAATGAGGCATGTACGTCACCAAACGTGTGCTTGCAGTTTATTGTGGATACGCTTCTTGGTGGGAGGACTTCTCGGGAACAGGAGAAAGAAGCCCCCTAAGAAAGCAACAGGATGGGCGCTATTTGTCATCCACAGGTGAAGGGGGTGTTTATCTCTGGCGCGGATATTCAGAGACATGGCATGCTGAAGCGCAGCCAATTGATAGCCATTCGTACTACATCACTATGCGCCAATCTGCCCGTGTCGATAAGCCATTTACCTATTAAGGCGCGCAAACATAAAGGGACGTGTTAATCCTTGCATGGCAAAAAGTGGTATTTTTGCATGCATGAGGGTAGTTTTCAAGGCTGGTTAGTTGTTTTCACATGCCTTGAAAAAGGGTGTTTAAACCGGTACAAAAAAGAGGAAGGAGTTTGTTGAAACTGTTTTCAAATTGTGGCGGCTTGCCCAGCACAGGCGTGCGCCAAATTGTGAAGAACTTGTGTACTGATTGATAGCCCGTTACCCGAAAAATCATAGCTGATTTTCCCGCAGAAACAGTTGCCTTTCACACAGTCGAGCGCCGGCTGTATAGAACCTGGAGGTGTCCTTTTACACAGCTTACTTCAGTAACCTGAATGACCTCAAATTATGCAAGCAGATCCGGCGCACACTGTGGGTAAAAGCAGCGCTACAGGCGTAAGCCAATCAAGCTAAACCGAAACAGCTTTGCATTGGATTTGCCTACAAGGGAGTTCGACTTGATTACTCGACTGTAGTCGCCGTGGTCATTCTTGCCAGTAGCGCTATAAACGTATCGCGCTCTTCATCTGCCAGCGGTACAATCAACTCTTCAGCTACCGTGCGGTAGTTCTTCGCCTGCACCTCAAACAGATCTTGTCCGGCTTTGCTCAACTCTACAAGCCAAACGCGGCGGTCTTGTTTGCTCCGTACGCGCACAACCTTCCCTTTTTCTTCCAGCCTGTCGATGAGCGATGTGATTGCGCTCTGCCCCACCCCGAGGTACTCCGCGATTTCGCCCATCCGGCAGGCACCGTTCATACCCAACACATCGACGGTCAGGAGTTCCTGTTTGCTGTAATCCGCCGGCATCCCCGGCTGGTTACTAACTACCTTTGCATACAGGTAGCCGAGTTGGCGCAGCGCCTTGGCCAGCGCTTCTATTTGTTCGGTATTAGACATCGATCGAACGGATTGTACTGATTGCCCACGTTACCGGAAAGATAACAAATAGTTTCCAAAATAAATATTTCATTTTTTGAAACATTTATTTTTCTGAACATGTATATCTCGAACCAAACGGGGCAACCACCCTGACTCACAGAAACAAAGCATAGCAACATACAACACCCATGAAGCAAACCATTCTTATAACAGGCTCCTCTTCAGGTATTGGTAAAGCAACAGCACAACTGTTTGCAGACAAAGGTTGGAACGTAGCAGCAACCATGCGCACGCCGGCTAAAGGAGCTGACCTTGCAGCACATGAAAACATTGAAGTCATCCAACTCGATGTAACAGACAAAGCCAGCATCGACAATGCCGTCGCTACAACGCTGGAGAAATTCGGTCGCATTGATGTTGTACTGAACAACGCCGGCTACGGCACCTTCGGCCCGCTTGAATATGCAACAGACAAGCAGGCCAGAACGCTGATGGACACACACCTGTTTGGTGTAATCGACATCACCAAAGCCGTGTTGCCAACCATGCGCACGCAGAAAAGTGGCATCATCTTCAACGTATCCTCCATCGGCGGCACGCTTACCCTGCCGTTTGTAAGCCTCTATCACGCAGCCAAATGGGCCATGGAAGGCCTCTCGGAGTCGCTGAGCTTTGAGCTTGCCCCATTGGGTATCAAAGTCAAAATTCTCGAGCCCGGCGCAATAGGTACGGGCTTCCTCGAAGCGATGGAACAACACGTGGGCGAAGGCGAGAATGCATATACGCCGGCAGTGCAACGTATGATGGCAAACTTCGAGGGGCTAACCGAGCACAGCTCAACGTCGGAATCAGTCGCGGAAGTGGTATATGACGCCGTGCACGATGATTCAGATACCATTCGCTACCTCGCCGGTCCGGATGCTGTGGAAATGTACAAACAGCGCCGCGAAGTTGGTGATGAAGCCTTTATTAAAGGCCTCGCGCAGCAGATGCTTGGTGAAGTTGCCGCAAGCTAGCAGCATTTGACGTCTAAAACCTAAAACGGGAAGGTAGCCTCACTGCCTTCCCGTTTTGCTTTTGGGCCAATACTGCTTCAACTTGCTATGGTTGGAGATCGTAGCTTCGTTACCTACCTTCCTCCATGGCTGATAAAAAAATAGGTTTTTGGCCGAGCACAGCGCTTGTTGTCGGGAATATGATTGGCTCAGGAATTTTCCTGTTGCCCGCTTCCCTCGCGCTATACGGAGGCATTTCGTTGCTTGGTTGGCTTGTGGCCGCAGGCGGGGCCATGTTGCTCGCCGTGGTTTTTGGCAACCTGGGTCGATACGCGCCTGATGCAACCGGGGGGCCGTATGCTTACACAAAAATTAGCCTCGGCGAATTTCCAGCCTTTCTTGTAGCCTGGGGGTATTGGATTTCTATCTGGTCTACCAATGCAGCCATTACGGTAGCGTTGGTCGGATACCTGGCCGTTTTCTTTCCCGTGCTGTCAATCAATCCGATGGCGGCAATCCTGACCGGGTTGTGTTTTATCTGGTTGATTACCTGGGTGAACACGAAGTCCCTGCAAACCGTTGGCGTGGTGCAACTGACTACCACCGTGCTCAAGGTTGTCCCCATCTTTCTGATTGGCCTGTTGGGGCTTTTCTACTTGAAAGGCGCCGGCACATTTCCAGTGTTTAACCTCTCCGGCGAGTCAAATATTTCTGCGCTTACCGCGACAGTCACCCTTACCTTTTTTGCTTTTCTGGGGGTTGAAAGCGCCACAATTCCAAGCGCTAATATTAAAGATGCGGCGCGCACTGTTAAAAAAGCGACGGTTGTGGGTACCGTAGTTGCCATCGTTGCCTATGTGCTGAGTTCAGCCGTGATCATGGCGCTGATTCCGGCTGAAACACTTGCTAATTCCAGCGCGCCTTTTGCTGATGCAGCAGCGGTAATGTGGGGAGAATCAGCGCGAAAACTCGTTGCGTTAGGTGCAGTTATTTCCACGCTGGGCGCGCTAAATGGCTGGATCCTGATTCAAGGCCAAATCCCAATGGCAGCAGCAACTGACAAGTTATTCCCCAAAGTTTTTGGCAAACAAAACAAGTCAGGGGCGCCGGCTGTCGGGATTGTGTTATCCAGCATACTGGTTTCTGTGTTGATGATGACCAACTACCACAAAAGCCTGGTCGAAGCATTTACATTTATGATGCTGCTCTCAACACTTTCTGTACTCACACCATACTTGTTCTCTATTGCCAGTTACGGACTCATGGTGTTTGAAAAAGAGGAGGAAGGTAAAAAAGGCAAACTTATCGTAGCGTTACTGGCGTTCTGTTTTTCAATGTGGATTGTCATCGGATGCGGCCACGAAGTGGTATTTTTGGGCTTCATCCTGCTGATGATGGGCATCCCTTTTTATGTCTGGCTGAGACGGACATGATCCCTTTTCGCTAGTGATCTACACACCGTAAATGCACCCCTAACTAAAGTCTAACCTATGGGGCAAGATTCTCTGGTATGATACAAAAAACCTTCTACCTGTAACCTGTAACGTTCAACCACACATGCAATACATTGTAGATCCTGACATTACCCGAGCTGAGACTTTACCAGCCGCTTTCTACAAAGATGCCGCTGTTTTTGAAGCACTGAAAGAAAAGGCATTTGCAAAAAGCTGGTTGTGGATCGGTGATGAAAGCCTCGTCCCGTTACAAAATACTGTGCACCCTTTTGTACTGCTGGACAACTTTATTGGTGAACCGATGGTATTGGCCAGAGATGGGGCTGATAACATCACCTGTTGCTCCAATGTGTGCACGCACAGAGGCAACATTGTAATACAAAATCCCGGCCGCACCAAAGGACTGCTTTGCAACTATCACGGCCGGCGATTTTCACTGGATGGCCGCTTCAAATCGATGCCTGAATTCAAGGAAGCAAAAAACTTCCCCCGGCCCTGCGATGATTTACACGCCTTTCCCGTTGGGCAATGGGGCCCTTTCTTGTTCACCGCACTCGATCCAGGTTTTGCGTTTTCAGAACTGGTGGATTTGATGAACGAACGTATTGGCTTTCTGCCGCTACATGCGTTTGAACGCAACACGCAGCTGAGCAAGGATTACCTCGTCAACTGCCACTGGGCCTTGTATTGTGACAACTACCTCGAAGGCTTTCACATCCCTTTTGTCCACGAAGATCTGAACAAAGCATTGGACTATGGCTCGTATGCTACGGAGACCTACGATCATGCCGTGTTGCAAATTGGATATTCGAGTGGCGGAGACGAGGTATTCGACTTACCAGAAGGGCATGTCGATTACGGTAAAAACGTGGCGGCGTACTATTACTGGGTTTTTCCAAATATGATGTTCAACTTCTACCCCTGGGGGTTATCTGTGAACATCGTGCATCCGTTGAGCATGAACAAAACGCGGGTGTCCTTTATCTCTTATGTGTATGATGAACAAAAACTAGACGCCGGCGCCGGTGCACTGCTGGATAAAGTGGAAAGGGAAGATGAGTTTGTGGTAGAAGGCGTGCACAAAGGCTTGCAGTCGAGGTTTTATACCACGGGCAGGTTCTCTCCAACCAGAGAACAAGGCGTGCATCATTTCCACCAACTACTAGCAACTTGTTTGAGCTAGTAATCCATCGTTTATAAAACGTACTGCTGTTGCCGCTTCAATTAGCATAACCAATGGCTGAAGCTAATTCTTAGCAATGCTAGTTATCGCTATAGTTCCTTGTTTTTGTCTAAACAATGCGTAGCCCAACATAACACCTATAATGGGATCGCCTACTGTCGTTACCAGAACGATGAGTATCGAATCAGCCGGTAAGCCAGCCAGCACGAGAATAGATGGCATCATAGATATGCTTACAAAGAAAAGATATACCCCAGTAACCAATACTGTTAATCTCCAAGCCCAGGCTTCCCTAAAGAATAAGGAGATGACTAGGATTAAAAATGAGGTGCGAAATAGGCTTTCATTATCATATATAAAACTTGATACCCGATACGGAGCACTTATGTAATCTACTATCAAAAGCGTAGCCAAGATGATAACAAAAAGCTTAACAGTAGAATTCTTAATGAACGTAAAGGCGGTGAAAATGGTCAAAACAGGGAGCCACCATGCAACTATGGCAAAAACGCTTAAGCCATTAAATACATTCGTTGAATACAGAAGCGAAGGTGCATAGCCAGTTTTGAACTGATACACCTGAGCAATGACAAACGCAAAAAGCCCTACGATCAAATAAAGTGCTCGTAAAAAACTAAAAGCAAGCCAACTAGCAGATTTAGCATTAATGTATTCCTTACGCAATGCCTTGCTCTGACCCAGAGCTAAAGATGCCACTTGAAACGCTTCAGATTCATTCATCCCCTCTTGTATGTTTCGTTGAAATGTTTCCCTTAGATGCGACTCTAGCTCATCGATATCTTCGTTAGTAAAAGCTATATCCTCCTGAAAGCTTTTTCGCCAACGTTGAATCTCGTCCTCTAATCTAAACATAGCTTAGGCCCCCACAATTGTCCTAATACCGCGTTCGCCACGTGCCACTGCTCTTTTTCAGCAGCAAGCTCACGCAATCCTTTTTGAGTGATTTGGTAGTACTTTCTTTTGCGTCCCTGAGCAGATTTATGCCAATTCGAAGTTATAAACCCCTGCTTTTCCAAACGATGCAAAACCGGATACAATGCTCCTTCTCTCCATTCAATCTTATCATCCGATAATCGTTTTACTTCTTGAATGATTGCGTACCCATAGTTCTCACCCTTACTGAGCACACCCAGAACAATGGGTTTAGAAGAAGCAGCTGATAATTCTCTAGAAATCATTTTTTACCTCGATGATCTATGCAAGATACAAACAAATACATAGATGATCAAGGTGTCAAAATAATTCATACTAGAACCTATAAAAACCTTCAAAGCTGAGGCCCTTTTTTTAGATCGTGAGCTGTATTCAGAAATGCTCCTTGTTTCTCAGGCGATCAGCGTTAGTTCGAAACCGCACCCACATTATATCCTTTCTGGGATAGGCTTTATATACATAAACAAAATGGGCCAGCTGTGAAATAACTGGCCCATTTTGTACTTAAAACGAAAACAATGTAAAGAGAACATCGACAGTGTCAGGCTACTTCGAGAAAGCTCTTTAACATCCACACGGTTTTTTCGTGCACCTGGATACGGGCGATCATCAAGTCTTCTGTTTCCGAATCATTTGCATCGCCGGCGGCATCACGCGCAGCTTTGAGGTCAGCAAGTAGTTTCTCGTTGGCATTGACCAGGTGTTGAACCATCGCTGTGGCACCTGCGTCTTCAGCAATTTCTTCGATGCCGGCCATTTTCGAAAGATTGGATAACCCACCGGGTGCCAGCGCACCTTTTGCGCGGATCCGCTCTGCAATTTCATCTACAGCTACAAAGAGTTCATTGTACTGTTCTTCAAAAGCGGTATGCAGCGAAAAAAAGGAAGGACCGCGAACATTCCAGTGGCAAAGATGGGTCTGGCCGATCAGGGCATAGGTATCAGCAACAACTAGTCGGAGTGCATCAACTACAGGTTGATTCATGTATCTATGGGTGGATTTTTTTCTTTATTAATGGACACTAATAGTACACGACAGCCCGCTTCTGCAACCAATTATTGGCCAC
>JBCCIM010000032.1 GCA_039111535.1 Bacteroidota bacterium
CGGGAGGTAAAGATTTGCTCATGATTCAGGCATGCTTTTACAGATTACGCTGAAGGAACTTGAGTATCGTTGTATAGAGATGCTGGCGGGTCCCCTGGCCTTCCCATATCCCATGGGATCGGTTGGGATAAGACATGAGCTCAAACTGCTTCTGGTGTTCAATCAATTTATTAATCAACGCCTCAGCCCCCTGGTAATGCACGTTGTCATCCCCGGTGCCATGGATAAGCAACAGGTTGCCTTCCAGGTTTTGCGCAAAGGAGATGGGCGAGCCCCTGCGGTATCCCTCAGGATTTTCAGCCGGCAACCCCATGTAGCGCTCCTGGTAAATCGAATTGTAGTAGCGCTGATCGGGCACCGGCGCAACAGACACACCGGTACGATACAACGCCGGATAGCGGAACAGCGCATTCAGGGTCATCGAACCGCCCCCACTCCAGCCCCACATGCCAATACGATCCGCATCCACATAAGGCCACGTCATGATTTCGCGCGCAGCGGCCGCCTGGTCCGCGGATGCCAGTTCGCCAATGGACCCATACACACTTTTGCGCCAGTCTCGCCCACGCAGCGCCGGCGTGCCCCGGTTATCGATGCTGATAACGATATAGCCTTTCTGGTTTAGCATCAGGTGCCAGAGGTAGGTGCCGCCGCCCCAGCGATCAAGCACGGTTTGATTCCAGGGCTCACCGTATGTGTAAAAGAGCACCGGATATTTATTTGCAGGATCAAAGTCGGGTGGACGCATTTCATATCCGTCCAGCAGGACGCCAGCTCCAATATCTACTTTGAAAAAGCGGGTGTTGCCGGCCTCGAGCATATTGAGCCTGACCCGCAAGGGCTGGTTTTCAACGTGGGTTTCCTGAACGGTATGCGCAGGCAATGCAACGATGTCAATGGTGCTCGGGACACCAAAGGCCGAGTAGTTGTGCAACGCAAAACCGCCGTTGTCAGACAGGGTGTAGGTGTGAAAGCCGGGCTGATCTGCCGGCGTAATGCGTTCCAGGGTCCCCTCGCCATCCAGCCGGGTGCGGTACAAATAGTTCTGGGTGGGATTTTCCGGCGAAGCTTCAAAGTACAGCCAGCCGCCGGCTTCATCAACGCCATTGACTCCTTTGATATCGTACGCACCGCGGGTTACCAATTTTGCAGTGCCATCTGTACTGGAGATACGGAATACATGCCGCCATCCATCGCGCTCGCTGATCCACAGAAATTCTTCACCGCCATTGAGCCAGCGCTGACCAGGATCCCGCACATCAATCCAGGCCTCGTCTTCATCTACAAAAACGGTACGCATGGTCCCGGTATCGATGTCCCCCATGATTACTTCAAGCCGGTTTTGCTGCCGGTTCAAATGCTGCATCATGATTTCCTGCCCGTCGGGTGCCCATTCCATGCGGGCGATATAGTGGTTTCGTAAGTCGTCCGACGGTTCATACCAGGTAAAATTCATTGTCTCGAGGTCTACCACACCTACCCGACAAGAAGAGTTTGTTTCGCCGGCTTTGGGGTATTGCACCGGAATGGTATATGAATACAGCGAATCGGTATTGTTGATCATCAGAAAATCACGGACACCTAACGCATCGAGTTGCCAGAAGGCAATGTGGGTACCATCCGGACTCCAGCGAAAGCCATCTCTCAGAAAAAACTCCTCCTCATATGCCCAGTCGAACGTGCCATTGATCAACGTATCTGATCCGTTGGCTGTGATTTGCTTTATGCGACCACTGGACAATTCCTCTACATAGATGTTATGGCCTGAAACGTAGGCCACATGTCCACCATCAGGAGAGAACTTGGCAAACATCAGGCTGGAAGCCGGCAAAGAAACACCGAGTTGTCGGAGCACATCATTTTCCAGATCCAACACCCAATAATCACCACGCGTATTGGCACGCCAAACCCTTTTTGAATTGGTATAGATGAGAATCTGTTGCCTGTCAGACGACCAGGTATACCCGTGGACAGACAAAGCAGCTTCCTGTCCTTCGGGGATAAGTTGCGCGGCACTAACAAGCACCGTTTGCTCCCCAAGCGTAAGGTTGTGCAACACAATGTCATCGCCGCTTGCGTCAGAAACAGACGGCTCCAACGTTGTGTACCCGTTGCCGTCTTTGTGCCATTTAATCTGCCGGGCCGACTCACCAAAGAACTCATTGCTCGCCGTAATGCGTGCCACGGTAAGCTGAGAAAGGTCTTCCACCTCCTGGCCCTGCACTGGCAGAAGGATCGAAAAGAAAGACAGGGTACCAACGAGCAACAATGCGCCGGCCAAACGGGTCTTGTATAAGTACATGGCTATTTTTATTCGTAGAACAACATATATTTCGAATGTTCGAATATAGACATCGAACCATTGAGTTTGCATTCGGCCGTACAGTTCTTCTTTTCCAGCCCCTTCATCTTCCCAACAACACGATGACGAACCGCCTCTTGAGCTTCATTTTGTGCCTGCTCTTTCTCAGCACAGGACCTGCTGCAGCCCAACAAATGGACGCCCAAACAACACCAGCCATCACGCTTGGTATCCAGACCAGTGTTTATTCGAACATGCTTGGCGAAGAGCGGCCTATCCTTATTTATACGCCTGAAGGGTATGCGCACGGCACTGGCAAATATCCGGTCATTTACTTACTGGACGGAGACAGCCACCTGCTCCACACCGCCGGCACAACCCAGTTTCTTTCCCGAAATGGAAAAATGCCAGAAGTCATCATCGTAGGTATTCCCAACACAGAGCGTACGCGTGATCTCAAGCCGGCATTATCCACGCCAAATGACCGCTTCCCGACAGCTGGTGGCGCGGATACGTTCCTCTCCTTTATCGAAGAAGAGCTGGTGCCTTTTGTAGAGTCGAACTACCGCACCGCCGACTACCGCATTCTGATTGGACACTCATTCGGCGGTTTGTTCTCGGTAAATGCACTCCTGCAAAAACCGGATCTGTTCAACGCGCATATTTCGATTAGCCCAAGCCTGTGGTGGGACAACAAAGGGCTGCTTCCCAAAGCGGAGGCCTTCTTCGAAAAGAATCGGGGGCTCCGGAGGTTTTACTACATGACGATGGGAAATGAAGGCGGTGGGATGCTGGCCGGCGCATGGGGCTTTGCCGGCATCATGGAAGAGAAAGGCGGCCCATTTTTCAAGTGGCATTTTGAGTTAATGGAAAACGAAACGCACGGTTCGGTCCCACACCGCAGCACATACGACGGATTGGAAATGTTGTACGATGGGTGGGCGATTTCAAATTTCCGGGAAGCTGTCGCCGAAAAAGGACTTGCAGCCGTGGAAGATCACGCAAAGTCATTGTCTACCCGCTACGGATACGAAGTTGAAGTCCCTGAATCGGTGGTTAATATTGTGGGATATGAACTACTGGCACAGAACCAGATAGAAGATGCGATCAAAGTGTTTGAGCGCAACATCAAAAACTTCCCAACCTCACCCAATGTGTACGACAGCGCCGGCGACGGCTACAAAGCAAATGGTGCCATGAAGCAGGCTGCTGAGAGTTATGCAAAAGCCTGCAGCCTCGGTACCGAGACCGACCATCCGAACAAAGGGGTCTATTGCGCAAATGCTGAAGCGCTTAAAGGAGAATTGGAATAAGGGTCTATTAATCCCTCGCTTTATCTTTGCACAAACCCATCGGATTTAGGCGTCCGGTGGGTTTTTTATTTCTTGCGCCGGCCTATAAAGAATTCATGGCCAGGGCCAAGCTCGCTGTGCACAAAGGGATGGGCAGAGGCCTCAAAGCCGGCGCTCGTGATCAAATCCAACCAAACCTGGCGCGGAAAAACGCCGAGCGTGTGCCGGTCATGTACGACGCTGACCGAGTGATCTGCATCCCGCAAGGTATAGGTATAATCGACGACGTACGTATCATCATCGGGATCCGGGTCCCATTGCCACTCCATGTACCGCATACTGCGCGCCGGCCCGTCGTGTCCACCGCAATCAGTTTCCGGCTTGAACAACTCTTTTGTCTGATCAGGTACAAAGAGGGCTACGCCGCCTGGTTTACAATGTGCAAAGGCTGTTGTTATGGCCTGCTTCAAATCCACACGCGACGTCATGTACTCGATGGCATCATGGATAAACACGGCGTCAAACTGCCGGCCGAGGCGCGCCGTACGCATGTCGCCTTGTACGTGCACACATCCCGGATTCAAAGCCTTGCTGACAGCCAGCATATCCGTCGACGCATCCACAAGGGTAAGATCGAAATGCGCCTTCATGTGTGATGCGTTGTTGCCACCGCCACTGCCCAATTCGAGCAGGGTTACCAGGGTCTTTTCGGCGATGGCTTGAAGTGTACTGGTGAAAATTGCTGCTTCTTCCTCATATTCCGCGGGATCGGAAAGCAGGGGCCACCAGTGGGCCAGTTCATGATACAGTTTCATGGGGTACCCGGATGGGTTCGGGTTTCGACTTGGACAGGTAGATCAGGATGTAGCCGGCCATTAAGACATCGAATCCGATACAGGCCACAGCATACCATGCGGGCGCGATGTGCGCGCCCGGGCCGAGCAAGTGGAGCGAAACATCCCAGGCGACGTGCAAGAGCCATCCGATGGCAAGCCACCAAAAATGAAACCGGTACGCAAAGATCACAAACAGCGTATAAAACACCACCCCTGCAGCTTCAATGCCTACCCAGTACACATCTCCCAAAACAAGCCCAAAACCGATATAGATGACTGCTGCAACGATTAGCCCGGAAGCCAATACCAATCGCTCCTTAAGATCTCCCTGGGCGCGGGCGTATAAAAGAAAAATCCCGCCAGCAACAACACCTAAAAGCAGAAAAATTACTAGATGAAGCTGGGACATATAAATACAGGGTCAGGTTACTGGCTCATGGCCATAATGCGCTTTTTGCGCATGTGCGGGTCGAGGTCGCGTTTGCGGAGCCTGAACTGGTTGGGCGTTACCTCAATAAGCTCATCTTCCCGAATAAATTCAATGGCTTCTTCCAACGACATTTTGCGGGGTGTCAGCAACTTCTCAAATGAATCCGCTGAGGCAGCACGCATGTTTGTCAGTTTTTTCTCCTTGGTGATGTTCACGTCCAGGTCTTTATCGCGGCTATTCTCGCCGATGATCATGCCGTTGTATACATCTTCGGTAGGAGAGACAAACAGTTGACCACGTTCCTGCAGGTTGAGTACGGCGTAGCCTGTAACTTTGCCGGCGCGGTCAGCAATCAAGGCTCCCGAGGTTCGGTGTGTAATAGTGCCGCTCCAGGGTTTGTATTTGTCGAACAAATGCGTCAACAAACCGGTCCCTTTGGTATCGGTCAGAAACTCAGTGCGGTACCCGATGAGTCCGCGGCTAGGGATTTCAAACTCAAGGCGAACGCGGCCGGAGCCATTGTTGACCATTTTAGTCATCACGCCTTTACGCACGCCAAGCTTCTGCACAACCGTACCCATAAACTCTTCAGGTACGTCTACGAGTGCAATCTCGAAAGGCTCACATTTTTTGCCATCAACTTGCTGGGTAATAACCTGCGGCATACCCACAGAAAACTCAAAACCTTCGCGGCGCATTTGCTCGATGAGGATCGCCATTTGAAGCTCCCCACGGCCGTATACCAGGAATGAGTCGGGCGTATCGGTGGTTTCGATACGCATCGCAAGGTTGGTTTCGCCTTCCTTGGTCAGGCGATCGCGCAGGTTACGCGAGGTTACATACTGTCCTTCACGGCCACTAAACGGTGAATCGTTGATCCGAAACTCCATCGACATCGTGGGCTCGTCTACGTGCAGCGGTGGCAGAGGTACAGGATTCTCAGCATCAGCAATGCTTTCGCCAAGGCCAATGCCTGCAACGCCAGCAATTGCGATAACAGATCCAGGCCCTGCTTCGTTGACTTCAACCCTGCTCAACCCTTCATATACAAACAACGATGCAACCTGTGCTTTGGTCTGCGAGTCATCGCGGTGGCAAAGCATCACATGCTGGCGATTTTTGACTACCCCCTGCATCACGCGACCTACAGCAAGTGGCCCCAGGTAGTTGTCGGGCTGCACGTTGGTTACGAGCACCTGCAAATCTCCCGCGGCATCTCCCTCAGGAGCCGGTACGTTTTCGATAATGGTCTGGAAGAGTGGACGCAAATCCGTCAGTTCATCTTCCATGTCGGTTTTGCACTGCCCGTCTTTGGCGACCGCATACAATACCGGGAATTCAATTTGGTCTTCAGAAGCATCGAGGTCGATAAAGAGGTCGTATACCTCATTGAGTACTTCTTCGGGGCGCGCATCCTGGCGATCAATTTTGTTGATAACCACAATGGCCGGCAAATTGAGGGCGAGGGCTTTTTGCAGTACAAAACGCGTTTGCGGAAGTGGACCTTCAGCAGCATCTACAAGCAGCATGACGCCGTCAACCATGCGAAGTGTCCGTTCAACCTCACCACCAAAGTCGGCATGCCCCGGTGTATCGATAATATTAATCTTGGTCTCTTCGTAGGCCACCGCGGTATTTTTGGCCATAATCGTGATGCCCTTTTCCCGCTCGAGATCCATGGAGTCCATGACCCGCTCCTGGATGTCCTGATGGGCACCGAACGTGCCGCTTTGCCAAAGCATGGCATCAACCAGCGTGGTTTTGCCGTGATCTACGTGGGCAACAATTGCGATATTACGAAGCTGGGTAGCCATTACTTATGAACCAGGTGTATCGCCGGCATTGCGCCGGCATCTATGAAAACGGTATATACAAAAAGGCGGCCGGTACAGCAGTCGCCCCTTCTTAACCAAAAATGAGAGATAGTTGTCGGCTTGCGGTATCAAAAAGCAAGCAATGCCTCTTTCGCATGGCTCGACGCTTTGTTCCTGCTGACATCAGGCTTGGTCGTTGTTTCACTTTTGACCTCCATTTTACCCTGATTAACGTGTCGTGAAGCCAGCTTTTTTCCTATTTTCCTAGCGCACAACCAACATACAGCCCAATATGAACAAGCAATGGCTCCTGGCCAGCCGCCCCGTAGGCAACCCGCAACCCGCAAATTTTGAATGGCAAGAACGCGCTATTCCCGACCTTCAGGAAGAGGAGGTATGCGTACGCGTACTCCAGCTCTCGCTCGATCCTGCAAGCCGAGGGTGGATGATGGATATAAAGTCATACCTCCCGCCGGTAGCGCTTGGCGCCGTGATGCGCGGCATTGGGATTGGCGTGGTTGAAACATCCCGTAGCGCATCCCTCCCCGTAGGTACCCTTGTTCAGGGCATGCTTGGCTGGCAGACGCATTGCGTGACGCCGGCCAGCAGGATGACACCCCTGCCCGAAATCCCGGGTATCCCACTGGACGCCTACCTTGGCGTGCTCAGCCATATTGGGCTGACCGCGTACTTTGGATTGCTGGATATCACGGACCCCAAACCAGGAGAAACCCTGGTTGTCTCTGCTGCTGCCGGTGCAGTGGGTTCGCTGGTCGGACAAATAGGCAAAATCAAAGGGTGTCGCGTTGTTGGAATTGCCGGCACCGATGAAAAGTGTGACTGGATCACGAACACATTAGGATTTGACGATGCCATCAATTACAAAACGACGCAGGTGCCGGCCGGCCTGAAAAAGGCCTGTCCGGATGGCATTGATATTTATTTCGAAAACGTGGGGGGCCCGATCCTGGATGCGGTGCTCGCGCAAATGAACTTGCACGGACGAATTTCTGTTTGTGGCATGATCTCGCAATATAACGCGACGGAGCCCGTGCCCGGCCCCTACAACTTCATCTCGGTTATCGCCAAGCGACTCCGCATACAGGGCTTTATTGTACTGGACTATATGGATCGGAGCGAAGAGTGCATGATGCAGATGGCCCAATGGATCGGCGCCGGCAAACTGAAATACCGTGTAGATATTGTAGATGGCCTCAATGCAGCACCTGATGCGTTAAACAAGTTGTTTAATGGTTCAAATCAGGGGAAACTAATTGTTAAGGTTTCTGAAAGGTAAATGGTTTAGAAATGGCTTAATATGTGCAGACCACGTATTAAATCCTTGCTTAACGCCACTCTACCCAAATCCCTTTTGCAATGTTGACAAAGTTATCGGAAGAAGAAATCAGTGAACACCTGGGCACCCTCGACCAGTGGTCTCTTGTAAATGGCAAGTTATGCCGCGCGTACCAGTTCAATGATTTCATCGAGGCATTTGGCTTTATGACCCGGGCTGCTATTGTTGCAGAGTCCATGAACCACCATCCTGAATGGTTCAACGTCTATAATAAAGTCAATGTGGAACTCACCACACATGACATCGACGGCATCAGCAACTACGACTTCCAACTGGCCGCCCGCATGGAGCAGTTGGCTACAGGTTCTTGAGGAATGTTGCGTGCTGCGAATTAAGGGTTAGAAGCATGATCCATGTTTTTTCGTGTTTTCGTGCTTCTGTTTTGCATTACCACGGCACAGGTAACAATGCTTTTGTATGCGTCTTTTGCAAAAAAAGAATATCAATCGGCACTCGAAAATCGGCATTAAACGCAACCTTTAATTCGCATTGTTCGATATTCAACAGCCGCGCCTAGCTTTCCCTTAGGGCAAGGCGAATAAGGTCTTCTGCTGACTGAATTCCCGGGTTAGCGCGCAGGACTTTGCGCAGGTTGCGTTCTGCTGCTGCGCGGCTCAAACCGAGGGCTTCAAGTGCAGCAAGGGCGTCGGCACGTGCGGTATTTTTAGAATCACCGCCACCGCTTGTCATACTACCACCGCCAAGACCATCTACCTTGATGAGCTTATCTTTTAGCTCAACCACCATCCGTTCTGCGACCTTTTTACCAACGCCTGGAATTTTGGTCAGAAAAGCCGTATCACCCTCTACAATTTTATCGCGCAGCTCTCCGGGGCGCATGGCGGAAAGTGCAGCCAACGCGAGCTTGGGACCGATACCGGATACCCCCAGCATAATTTCAAAAATGGTACGTTCGGACCGCGAAGCAAATCCAAAAAGCAACAGGGCATCTTCGCGTACATGTTGGTAGGTAAATACTTTGGCTACTTCACCGACAGCAGGTAATTTTTCATACGTAGACGTTGGGATGAGTACATGGTAGCCAACCCCCTGCACGTCGATCACTGTATCCGTAGGACGCTTCTCAGCCAGTTTACCGGAAAGGTATGCAATCATTGTATTCTTCTTTTTCCTGTGCCTTAACTGCGTGCCGTCTCTGTGGCAACCGCATTAGGCCGGTTCCATCGCATAACAATCGGAAGCCGGCGCCCAACCCCAAATGCTTTCTTCGAAACGCGAAGTCCCGGAGGCGCTTGCCGGCGCTTGTATTCGTTGCGATCGACCTTTTTGAGCAAATCATGCACAAAGTCGGTTTCCCATCCCGTTGCTTCTACAATTTGGTCCAGGTCCATTTGCTCTTCAATATACAAACGCAGGACTTCATCCAGCACCGGGTACGGCGGCAGAGAATCTTCGTCTTTCTGATCTGGTCGGAGTTCAGCTGAAGGAGGCTTGGTAATGGTATTTCGGGGAATCATCTCGCGCCCGGCAGCCTCATTGATGTACTCCGCGAGCGCAAAAACCTGCATTTTGAACACATCTGCAAGCACAGCAAGGCCCCCGTTCATGTCGCCATACAATGTAGCGTAGCCAACAGACATTTCACTCTTGTTGCCTGTTGTGAGCAACAGATGGTTAAACTTGTTTGAAAGCGCCATCAGGGTCACCCCCCGTGTGCGGGCCTGGATATTTTCTTCAGCAACACCTGGTTTGGTATCAGCAAATACCCCGGTTAACATTTCATCGAAGGCAGCAACCGCCGGCACGATGGCAATGTTATGGAAGGCAATCTCGTACGCCTCGGCAAGTGCCACAGAGTCATCAACCGAACCGGAAGAGGAGTACCTGGATGGCATGGTCACCCCCACAACACGGTCCGCACCGAGGGCATTTACAGCCAGGGCACAGGTCACGGCAGAGTCAATTCCGCCAGACAACCCGATGAGTGCTTTCGAAAAGGCGCCGGTTTTCTCAAAGTAATCGCGAATGCCCATAACGAGGGCATCATGGAGTTGGGCGATATCAGGAGATGCAGTGTTTGTGTCGGAAGATTCCGGCGCGTGCGCAGCTTCCATATCCCAAACGAGTAAAGCTTCTTCAAAAGAAGGTGCATTTAAAAGCAGATTGCCGGCGGCATCGTGTACGCGGCTGTCACCATCAAAGACAATTTCAGTGTTGGCCCCGACCTGATTCACATAAACAAAGGGCAGGCTATGCTCCAGGCAATTTTCTGCGATAAGGCGGTTACGCACAGCGTGTTTTCCAGTATAAAACGGAGAAGCACTGATGTTGATAAACAGGTCAGCTCCTTGCGCTGCAAGTGCGTCAATCGGGTTTTCATCATATAAATGATAAGGGACCTGCTCCTCGTTATTCCACATGTCTTCGCAAACATGGATGCCAAACTTGTAACCCCGCCACGAAAAAGGCGCGCACGTATCAGCCGGCTCAAAGTACCGGTTTTCATCGAACACGTCATAGGTTGGCAGGAGTTGCTTTTTAACGACAGCGAGTTGCTTGCCACCCTCATAAAACAGGGCCGCGTTAAAAAGACGTTTTCCCATACTGGCTTCATTGCGAACAGGTGCACCGATTAGTACGCCGAGTTCTGCGGGCACAGCACCGGCGATGTCATCGAGGGTTTGTTCAACAGCATCCAGAAAAAGCCGGCTCTCAAGCAGGTCTTGTGGCGGGTATCCGGTCACCGCCAACTCGGGAAATATCACCAGGGCTGCACCCTGGCCGTGCGCCCGGTGTGCAAAGTCGATAATTTTCTGGCGATTCCCTGCTAGATCGCCTACAATAGGGTTGATCTGGGCTAAAGCTATTTTCATGTGACACAGCAAGTATATTTATCGGGAATCGAATGCCATCCAGCAATGAATCGTTCCTGAATTTCGCTGTTGCTTGCCTGCGCACAAAACAAGCCGCCATTTTCTATCCATGAGCAAAGCAAGGTATCTCAAACGTCTCGCGACAATCGAACAGCAAAAAACAGCACTGTTGCATCGTGTCGAAAAGCTTTCTGGCGATACCCTGAATGTCCGTCCCACACCTGATACATGGTCTATTCTGGAAATTATAGAACACATGATCCTGGCTGAGCATCATGTATTTCGGGGACTCCCTGCCCTAGAGGCCATCACGCATCACAAACGAACACCGGTTAATTACGTGGTTTACCTGATGGTCCTGGGCATCCTGCGTTTTCATATTCCAGTAGCTGTACCAGCAAAAGACATGCGGCCATCCGGGGCTCTCACACTCACTACGCTGCGGGAAAGGTGGGACCAAAATCACCAATGGCTGCGGGCCTACCTGAACAGCCAGTCCATTCAAGGACTGCGCCGTGCCGTGTTTACGCACCCGGCATCCGGGCCAATGTCCACGCGGCAAATGTTTGCCATGATGGAAGCACACATGGATCGGCATGTAGATCAGATTAACAAACGACTTTAGGGTGTGTCGACAATTTGCAGGTAGAAGAGCGGTCATTTTGTTCATATCATGGCGCTTTTTGTGTTTAATGCAGCCATCTGATGCAAAAAGGAACGCAGATATGGGCCCAAAGGGCACATTATGCATTTTACAAGCTGATGGTCCACATACCCTAACAAAACGAATACGGTCTATAGGCGTTTGAACAATCGCCGGCTAACTAAAATGAACCGGGCCGGCCTATACCACAGGTAAAACACGTAGTAGCATCCCGGGTACCCTGACGTGAAAAAACTGTTTTTGATTGTCGTATTGATCCTCGCTGCATACGTGTATGCGCAGCAGGAAAACGCTGGCTCGTCCTCTTCAACAGAAGACGTGGTTGCTGATGCACAACAAATTAAAGCCGCGTTTGATCGCCAGCAAAGCGATGTGCAGGTAGCCGGCACCGGACAGGTTTCCCGCTTGTTATCAGATGACAATGAAGGCAGCCGGCACCAGCGGTTTATTGTCATGCTACCAACCGGACAAACAGTACTCATTGCGCACAACATCGACCTTGCACCAAGGATTGATGCACTGCGGCAAGGCGACCAGGTCAGTTTTTATGGTGAGTACGAATGGAATCCCCAAGGCGGTGTGGTACATTGGACCCATCATGATCCCGCTGGCCGGCATCCGGGAGGATGGGTTGAGCATCAGGGCCAGCGTTATGAATGACAAGCCGCATGAATAGTCCACAACACAAATCGATCACGTGCGCCAGCATGCAGCCAATATCTTGCACGCTACCTGATGGCCTGGAGGTTACCATTCGCAGCGTAACCCCGGATGACCGTGAGCATTTCCCAGCCGGCATGCGGGCCCTCTCTGCGCGATCACGGTACCACCGATTCAACACGTACCGCAACAACCTCACAGAAGCACAAATCAGATACCTTACCGAAATCGACCAGGTTAATCATGTTGCCCTGTGCGTTTCATGTACAACAGACGCTGAAGAAATAGGCATTGGCGTTGGCCGCTTCGTACGACAGCCGGCAAACAAACAACAGGCCGAACTTGCGCTTACCGTAATCGATGCCTACCAAAAACAGGGCGTAGGCACACTGCTCATGGCCGCCCTTTGCAGACTGGCCTCAGCGCAAAACATCTCAACCTTCACTTTGCGCATTCATGCCAACAGGTTTGCGCTCATCAAGCGACTGGCGGCCCTGGATGCGCGCGTAGTTGCACATCAACAAGGTGTACTCGAAATGGAACTTCCTGTTGTAAAACAGGATATCCTTCAACTATACACGAGTCCCCAAGCCCATCAAGTCTACCAGCAAGTCTATCAGGCATTCTCTGTCTGAATCATCAGGAAGATGAGCCGGCGCGTACGTGAGACGCAACGCGTGCCACGAATACATTTATACCTCTTCTCCTGAAGATCATCTCAGTCCGTATTCATGAAACACAAGAAGCCGGAAAGCGACTGGAAGTTAAAGTTGCGATACGGCAAACTGCGAACACCTTATAAACATTTTACCATTCTTGCAGAAGGCAGAATGGCGCAGGCCGACAATGCCTTTGCATGTCCTGTAGGCCCCGCATGGATGACAATGAAATCCTGGGCTACCAATGTTGATGAGGGCGGAAACATGATTCAGGCGATGGGTAAAGAACTGGGCTTTGAAATCACAGGCAAAATTGAAATATACCAGACCGAGCCCAATCAACCACCACGCGACAAACCCTATGGGTATGATATCGCCTTCAATCCTTTTGACGACGCCGTGGCGTAACCAACCCGCAGGATCCCCCATGCCTTCCTTTTCTATGCATTTTAGAATACTTACCCTGCTCCTCCTGCTATGCTGCCAGCCTATGCTGTCGCAGCCCCTATACGGCCAGGAAAGTATACAAGTGCCACTTAGTGAGCGTCTAGGGGACACCATCGAGACAGAAGAGAAAAACTACTTTGGGCTGTTTCCCCTCTATCCCAATTTCCAGTCAGCACGCCTTTATCAGGTTAACGAAACCCTGTACCGGCTCCGATTACAGCTGCTTGATGGTGACCAGATTTCAGAAGCAGTTATTGAATTGGACAATAACCGTCTGGCCGCAATTCAGCACTATATCGATAACTTTGAAACGTTATTCGACAATGAACAGAGCGTTGCGTGGGGATATGTTATCAAGGTTGCCAATCCGGTATGGCACATCAACAGGAAATCACCAAGCGTGGAAGCAACCCTTGTAGACAAGTCGCGCCGGCGCGGACAGTTGCTCTACGTAAATGAAGATGTACTCGTATTGAGCAAGCAACGTGCGTTGAACAGCTGGCCCGATGCGGATGACGTAGTGGTTTTACCACGTTCAAGCCTCTTTCGCGTGCAGATTGAAGTGCCCCGCAAGATTGGGGCGCTACGCACATACGGCGCAGTCCTCTACAACGATTCTACAGCCTTTGCCCGGCACATTGCAGCATCATTTAAAGATGTCGCAGCACTACCGGCGTTTATGGCCCCAGAACTTGAGTCGCGTATTCAGGAAACCCTCGCAGCACAGCCCAATACACGGGCATTAGGGCCAGGCAATGCCAAAAAAATAAAACGTACCTGGCGACATTGGGACCTCGCAATGACAAGCCGGCTGCGTGGCCTGAATGTCCAATCAGCTATGAAACTCTTTTTTGATGGTCAAGACAGCGGACGTCGCGATTTATACTTTGCGTCACCATCAATTCAACTGGATTATTACCAAAGCCTCACCCTCCGCACCGATCTGATTGGCCGGCTGCAATACCGTCCACGATACGCGCTTCAGGACACCCGACAACTCGATGGCCTGGTTGGGCTTTTGGTAGCGGTTGATGCGCCTGAAAAATCGTTCTTTCAGCTTTCGGGGGTTTCATTTGATTTACTCTGGAGCTACAACTTCATGTCTCCTGCCAGCCGGCTGCAGTCGCTACAAAACCCAAAATTTCTCGACCGTACCGAAATGCGCATTGAAGCAGGGCCAACCTTCTCCTATCTCCACTTTGACACCCGTGCAACACAGACAGATTTGCCCCGTTTTTACACCGATTTTGCTCCACAAAACCAAACCATCTACGCCTCTACATTTGAAGTTGGTGGATATTTTGGTGCAAAAATGACGCATGCCATCAACCGCTGGCTCGCCGTAGGGCTGAACCTTAGCGTTGTAGCATTCCCATCCCTTGAAATTGACTATAGCGACAGCCGCAACCCATTACAGGACAACCGTACTTTTGAATTCCAGCCGCTCGTTGCCAAATCCGATTTCTTTTACGACGCCTCACTCGCGCTTCGATTCCGTATCTATCTGTAAGGCGCTTTGGCCAAACTGGGTGCCGGCGCCACATGCGGTGTAATGAGTGTATACAGCTTTCAACGTATACCTCATCATCAATGCAAAAAACCAGCATCTTCTTTTTGCTGCTTACAGGTTTCATGAGTTCCTCAGGTACCCTACTGACGAGCAATGCCCAGGATGGACAACAGGCTTACCTCGAGGCTACCTCTTATATCAATAAAGATCACCCAGCAATAATCGCGGCTACCCAAGAGGTAATATCCACGGCCCAAACCCAGCGGCAAAAAGCAGTTCAAATACATGATTTTGTACGTGATCACATCGCGTTTGGCTGGCATGGTAAATTTTACAAGCAAAAAGCCTCCGAGGTATTGCGCGCCGGCGTCGGATACTGCAACACCAAAAGTACTTTATTTATCGCCATGCTACGTGCTGCAGGCATTCCTGCACGGCAACACTTTGTAAATATCAACGCCCGCATAATCAGCGACTTCATCTCTCCAGGCACCCCTTATGTGGATCATTCTTACACAGAAGTTTTCCTGGACAACAAGTGGATAGCTGTCGACAGTTATATCATCGATCGTTCCTTGTTTGAGGTTGCCAAAGCTAAACTAGACGCTGAAAGTAAATTGCTGGGCTACGGCATCCACCGCAACGGCTCCTCAATATGGGATGGAAAAACGGATGCTTTTTCCCAGTTTCTGGACGATGGCAGCATTCCAAACTTGACAACAACGGACTATGGCGTCTATTCTGACGTCAATGGTTTTTATGCCGGTGGCAAGCGCGCAAATAATTTGAATGTCATCACAGGCTTGTTTGTCCGGCTCGCTGTTGGTCCCGCCAACAAAAAAATAGCAGCGCTGCGTAGCACGGCACCCTAAACAAGTTGCCCTTAACACATCAAACCCATGTCGGACCATCTGATCAAGCACGCCCGACAGGGCCTCGTCATTTTTTGCGGCGCCGGGGTATCGATGGTCCCGCCAACCTGCCTGCCTTCATGGTGGCATATGAACGAAGAAGTAATCCGGGCGCTGTGTTCGCAAGTGGCGATATACTGTGGAGAAGACAAAACAACGGCATGGGCTGACGCAATTAACGCCCGACGCAACAGCCGGCGCTTCCCGCCCGAGTTTCAGGCAGAGCTCATCACCAAACATTTTGGCGACAGGTATTTCGAGGTGCTTTCGTGCCTGGATGGCAACACCCCCAACGCAGTACATCTTGCCATTGCCGAGTTAGCCAAAGCCGGCCACGTAAGCGCAGTCATTACAACCAATTTTGACCAGGTACTGGAAGCTGCTTTTTCTCAGGTTGATGCTCCGGTAGATGTGCATTTTAGTAAGCAACATTTTGAAGCACTTGCCACTTCGCTCGACAGCGCGTTTGAGCAGCCGGCGTGTCAATTGCTGAAGCTGCACGGCTCGGTTGCAGACCACCATACCCTGGTGGATACCCTCGCGCAACGTATGCGCGGGCTCCCACTCTCCGTCATCACCTGTATTGATCACCTGCTCTCGCGTTACCACTGGCTTTTTATGGGTTTTTCCGGTGGTGACCTGGAGGGTAACCCGGACTACCTGCGACTGCGGCCGATGACAGAACAGGCGGCTGGTTTTACCTGGCTTGTAAGAGATGCGTCAACTACTGAGCCTATCGAAGCGGTCGCAGCGCTACGCGACCTTTATGGCGCTAAAGCTTCCACGCCACGTGGAGAATTGCCGGCGTGGTTTTTCGATCAATTTGATGCGTTACTGCCAACAGGTTTGCAACCCGCCACACCTGATCCCGACGACGTCGCAGCACGCAAACGCGTCGCAGCTGAAGCAGTTGTGCAACATACCCACACCTGGGCTACAGAAAGAGGCCCGGTGCGCGCCGCATTGGTCATTGCAGATATTCTGTCATTTGCTGTCGGAATGCCTGATGAGGCCCGTCGTTTACTCGAGCAGGTGCTAAGCGAGGTAACACCAGCGGAGCGAGCATTTGTGGTTGTCAGCAACAGCCTCGCCAATTTGCTCATTAATCAAGGGGGACTGGATCAAGCAACCGTACTGCTGCAAAATGCCATTGCCCAACTCACACCAACCCAACAGGCAGATCAAGCTGATCTAAAGAGTACGCTTGGGTTGGTTATGCAAACCCGCGGCAATTACCAAGAGGCCCTGGACCTGTTTGAGCAAACGTATCAATTTGCACTTGAGCAAGCTGATGATCGCCGGCAAGGCATTGCGTTGCACAACAAAGCCATGGCACTTACCGCAATGGGTAACCTGGATGCTGCCAGGACGTGTTATGAAACTGAGCTGTCGCTTGTCCGCACACAAGGAGACGCAGTCGCGCAGGCACAGGTACTGAATAACCTCGGCGAATTGCTACAGCAGCAAAACCTGTTTGGGGAAGCGACACGACATTTGCGAGATGCCATCAAACTACGCGAACGCCTCGGCAATGACCGGGGTGTGGCTCACTGCCTGGGTAATCTGGCGGTCGTGCAATATCGCCAGGGAAATGCAGCAGAAGCAAACCAATCGCACATCCATATCCTGTCTATTTTCAGGAAACTTGGTGACCGGCCAAATGAAATCCTCACCCTGAACAACCTCGCCGACTTTGCGCGACAGGCAGAAGACCTCGATGGAGCGGTGGCATACGCCGAGCAAGGCCTGCAACTGGCTGCTACATACAAGCTCGACGCGGAATATCTGCAATGCCAGTGGAAGCTGGCAGACATTTTTGATGCAGCCGGCCGCATTGAGGAAGCAAAACAACGCTACCTGGAAATACAGGCGGCTTACAAAGCTGCTGAATTAAAAAACAAGGAAGCAGAAGTAAGCAACGCGCTCGGTGTTATGCTGTGGCGGCACAACCAGTTGGACGAAGCTGCTACGCAATTTGAACAGGCCATTCTGCTGTACGAGGCGCTGTCACAACCTGTTAGTCGCGCGGCAGCCCTCGGCAATCTTGCGCTGGTACACCGGCAACGCGGCGACCTGCAACAAGCCTTTACCCTGTTACAGGAAAAACTTGATGTAGCAACGGCCCACAATGCGCCGGCTGAAGCAGCAAATGCGCTGTACAACATGGGGTCAATGTTACACGAACAGGGGCAACTGGAGGATGCATTAAATGCCTTCAACCATGCACAAACGATTCTCGTGAACCTGGGCTTCAATCCACAGGCCGTAGATATCTTATCCGTCATGGGGCAAATTTGCGGACTAGACGGGAAGATCAGTCAGAGTTTGCACTGGTTCGACCAGGCCATCCCGCTCGTGCAAGGAGTGCAACTACAGACACAGGTAACCCAGCGCATGGCATCTGTGCTTGAACTGCTCCTAAAAAGTGGGCATCAGGATCTCGCGAAGGAATACATCTCCAGGATGCAGCAACTGGGCGCGGAAATTAGTATTGATGGCTTGTAGGCCGTGGCTACTTCCAGGCAGGTACTGGGCGCAGCTCAAATGTAAAATACGACGAACCGCACAGTTAGCGGTTGTTCATCATCCATAAGGTGCCTACCTTTTCAATACCCGCCAGATGATTGCTTTACCACCTGACACCCCAATGCAGACTCGACCCATCGCATCCCTGTTTCTTACCACTTTTTTTACGCTTGTTCTTTCAGGATGCACCCCGGAAGCATCATCTTCATCAACGCAGGAAGCCACACCAACAGCGCGAGTTGCTGTTGATGCCGGCGTTATTGTAGCCGACATCAATGCATCCCTGATTTTTTACCGGGACTTGCTGGGCCTCCCAGTTGTGGCGGATATAACTACATCCCTCATCGGCAAAGGCCGCATGGTTCAATTAAAACACGGGGCCTCGCTCATCAAGCTGGTACAGATGGAAGCCATGCCGGAAGCTACAACAGCTACAGGCATTACTACGACGGTTGGCTATCGGTATATCACGCTAATGGTTGAAGACATGGCAACTATCGTAGCAAAAACAGAGGCTGCAGGTACGCCGGTTTTCTTACCCCTGACCACCCTGGGCAATGGCGCGCAAATTTATATGGTGGAAGATCCGGAAGGTAACATTGTTGAATTTGTTGAGGAACCGGTGTAACCCCCACATTTATCTGCGTGTAAACATTACAAACTAAAGGAAATTTCCGGCGTAACAGCCGGCAAGGGTCAAAAATGACCACACCACCCGAACTTTCTGCAACAATGCGTATCTTTTTTAGATAAACGCTTTAACGCTTGATATAAACGTATGCGTCTAAAACTCCAGACTTCCACTGTTTTGCTCGCCCTGCTCGTTTTTACGGGCTGCAGCAACACCAAGAACCTGACTACAGAAACTGCTGCTGTTGGAGCAGCGCCGGCAACTGAAACAACAGCCCAACCTACAGCTGAAACGGCTGAAAAAGAGTCCATCTTCTGGGCCCGTCAGGAGAGCGCCCGCACCCGTTTTGTACAGGCTGATGTTGACTTCATGACCGGTATGATCGGCCACCACGCCCAGGCGTTGATTATGTCTGATCTCGCACCAAAAAATGGTGCCAGTGCTGAAATCCAGACCCTCGCGGCGCGTATTATAAATGCGCAGAAAGACGAAATTGCGCTCATGCAAACCTGGCTTCGGGACCGCGACCAGCCCGTACCCGAAGTGCATATCGACGGACTCAATCTTATGCTACATGGCATGGACAGTGACGGAGGACATGGGGGCCACGGCGGACACGGAGGAATGCACGACCATTCTGAAATGCCTGGCATGCTTTCTCCGGCACAGCTCGAAGAGTTGGCTGCAGCCAAAGGCACTGATTTTGACAAATTGTTTCTCAAGTACATGATCCAGCATCATGCAGGTGCCATTACCATGGTAGACGTGCTGTTTGCAACCGACGGCGCAGGCAATGACGAAGCCTCGTTCAAGCTCGCGGCTGATATCAATGTTGACCAAACCACGGAAATTGCGCGTATGCAGCTCATGCTCGATACACTGAATGCCATGGATACTGCCATGGAAGCAGACCAATAGTTAAAAAATATCCACCTACTATTTCGACTTTTTATCCCAACTAAAAGATAACTATGAAAGGCAATGCCAAACCGCAACGCTCGATGGCCAGCCACTTGTGGCCAGCCCTGCTTATAGCAGGTCTGTTTACCATCGCAGCATGCGCCCCTAAACCCATCGCAACCTCTTCCGAAGGCGAAGCGATGGCTGACGCAAAAATGGAAGAGTCCATGGACGCTATGAAAGCTGCCAAGGACAAAATGATGATGTCTAGAGAAGCGCCAAGCCCGGACCCACGCGTTGGACTCAGCGCCGGCCTCTTTGACGCTGGAGAAGCCGTATGGAATCTTGATCTGGTTTCTACAACCCCGCCGCCAGAGAACTTTGTTGGTGTAACCAACTCTGACCTCGCGTTCCTCGAAAATTATGTTATTCAGGGGAACTACAACGGCATCCAGATCTGGGACATCACAGATCCTAAAGCGCCAAGCCTGACAACAGAGTATGTTTGTCCAGCATCCCAGAGCGATGTATCGGTATATGAAAATCTGTTGTTTGTCTCTGGTGAAGGACTCGGTGGCCGGCTCGACTGTGGTACCCAGGGTGTTGAAGAAGCCATCAGCGGCGACCGCCTCCGTGGTATTCGCGTGTTCGACATTAGCGACATTTACAATCCTGAGTATATCACCAACGTTCAGACCTGCCGCGGCTCACACACGCACTCGCTGCTGAAAGACCCTGATGACGACGATAATGTCTACGTCTACGTTTCTGGTTCAGCACCTGTACGCCCGAATGAAGAATTGTCTGGTTGCTCTTCGGCTATGCCATCTGAAGACCCGAACTCTGCACTCTTCCGCATCGAAGTCATCAAAGTACCACTTGCCAACCCGGAGCAAGCTGCTATCGTGAGCTCTCCGCGTATTTTCAACGACCTCGTTGCCCCACCCGAGCACGGTCTCGCACCAGACGATATTGCAGCACTCGAAGCAGCACGCGCACGTGGTGCATTCATCATTGAATTTGGCGGTCAGGAACAGGTATTACCCGATCGTTTTGCATCCATGATGCTCAACGAGTACGTAACTTCGCAGGGCAAAGAAGGCCCGGCTAACGCAGCGGATAGCGCCGCATTTCGCGAAGCGCTGCCTGCAATTATTGCACAGCGATTTGGTATCAGCAATGATGAAGAGTCTGATGGTCCACGCCCTGGTCCAACCCAGTGCCATGACATCACGCTCTACCCTGCCATTGGCCTCGCTGGTGGTGCCTGTGAAGGATATGGTCTGCTCCTCGATATCTCTGACCCGGCCAATCCGGTTCGCATGGATGCTGTAGCTGACTCCAACTTCGCCTACTGGCACTCTGCTACCTTCAGCAACGACGGCAGCAAAATCCTGTTCACCGACGAATGGGGCGGTGGCGGCGGCCCGAAATGCCGCGCCAATGACCCGATGGAATGGGGTGCCAACGCACTGTTTACGCTCGAAAATGGTAAAATGGTATTCCAGAGCTACTTCAAATTGCCGGCTCCTCAGACTCCGCAGGAAAACTGTGTTGCCCACAACGGCTCACTCATTCCAGTTCCAGGACGCGACCTCTTTGTACAGTCGTGGTACCAGGGTGGCATTTCTATTATGGATTGGACCGACGTGAAAAACCCGATTGAAATTGCCTACCACGACCGCGGCCCGGTTGACCCCGACCGCATGGTTATGGGCGGCAGCTGGTCTGTGTACTGGTACAACGGCCTGATCGTTAACTCGGAAATTGCCCGTGGCCTCGACATTTTTGAGCTACTACCAAGTGGTCATATTTCTGAAAACGAAATTGCTGCAGCCAAATCGGTCACGCACAACTTCATGAATGCACAGGGACAGCCTATTTTTGAATGGCCAGCCACCTTTGCATTGGCCGGCGCTTATGTCGACCAGTTGGAGCGCTCTGATGGCCTCGCCATGGCTCGGGTCGCTGCGGTTCGCCAGGCGCTCTCAGCAGCTGAAGCCCTCTCTGGCAGCGCACGCAGTGCTGCGCTAAACAGACTCGCTTCTGAAGTTGACGGCAATGCTAGCGGTTCTTCTGACGCAGGCAAAGTAGAAATGCTTGCCGGCGCAATCCGCGCGCTTGCAGCCGCTGGCTGATCAAATAGATCTTCGTAAAAGTTAAAAGGCTCCTGTCTGCAAGATGCAGACAGGAGCCTTTTGCGTTTAGTATCGATTGCCGAGTGATGCTAATTAAGGGCTGAAAACATGATCTATGTGTTTTCGTATTTCCGTGCCTCTGTTTTGCACTATTCCGGCATACTACTCAGTCAGCGCGTCCCAGTCGGCTTCTGTTGCCGTTGACAACTGGGACTCCATCACCATCAGCCACACATCCTTTTTGACCAGTAGCGCCTCAAAGTTAATGTATTGCGCATTTTCAGCTTCGCCTTCCCTAGCTGACGCATACCTGAAAATCCCACGCGAGAAAGCGGTATCTTCGCCGACATACTCCGTTGCAAATCTGAACACAACAGAGGCAGTCATTTTGCCGGCTTTGGTATCATCAAACCCGGGCTTCCAGTTTGTGAGTGCCGTTGCAATGGGTACGCTGGATTGCGAGAAATCAGAGACCAGCACAGCGTCTTCATGGTAGAGGGCAGCATAGCCCTCAAAGTCACCTTCATTGACAGTACGCGATACCTCTGCCCAATAGGCATCAAGATCTTGAGCGCCGGCTGCGCCAACAGTGCACAACAGCAGCAAAGAAAAAAGAGCCGCTTTACATCGGGCTTGTAAAAAAGTCATGGGATGATACAATCTGGTTGAACTTCCGGCTTATTAAGATAGGAAAACCATCGCCCCCGTACCGAACATCTTTAACCACTGCCGTAAGCTCATGATCAGGCCTGTCTTTTTTCTCGCCACACTCCTCTTGTTTTTCATTCCTCATACCGGGTACACACAAGACGTGGTGATTAACGGCGTCACGCTCACTGACGCACAAGAACAAGCGCTCGAGAATCTATACAACGTCAAGCCATTGCCGGGTGAATACTGGTACGACACCAACAGCGGGCTATACGGTGTGATGGGACATCAAGCCTATGGGTTCATGTTTCCCGGTCACGATTTTGGGAAGCTGAGTCAGTATGCCTCACAAGGCAACACCCGCGTATTTGTCAACGGCCGCGAACTGCCGCAGCTGGAGTGGGTCATATGGAGTTACATGCTTGGCTATCCCATCCAGGTGGGCAACTACTGGCTGGATGACAAAGGCAACGCCGGCTATGTGGGCAACCCGCAGCCCGTACTCAACCTGTACCTGATTGCACAAAAAAACACCTACGGCGATAGCGGCGACAACTTCTGGTCCTCCCGTTTCAGCGCCGGAAACCACGATGGCAACGGACGCGGATATGTGAGCGTGCCCGGGTATGGGCCGGTGGGGTATGGGTTTTAGGGAATGTCGATTTTCGAGTGCCGAATGTCGAGTGGATGAGGAATGGCGTCATTCTTCAAATGTGTCATCCTGAGCCTTGCGAAGGATCTCTGCTAGATTGGCTCCGGTTTCAAAAGCAGAACACCGGATGCATTGACTTCAGTTCTTTGTTCATGAATACATACGACTATACACAAATTGAATTTCGGCGACTGCTTGAGGTGGAGCCGCGGGCAATTATCGACTTGATGAACGATCCGGATGTGAGACGCCACCTGCCCCTTGCACAGGGCCACTTTGGTCAAGAGGATTACAAGCGCTTTATTGCCGGCAAAGAGAAAATCTGGACCACCCATGGCTACGGCCCGTGGGCTTTTATGCTTGGGGATGAATTTGTGGGCTGGGGTGGTTTGCAGCCTGAAGACGGCGATGTAGATGTTGGCCTGATTCTTCGGAGGAAGCACTGGGGCGCCGGCCGGCTGCTCTATACACGAATTGTCGATCAAGCCTTCAACAACCTGGGTGTTGATTCCGTGATTGCCTTGTTGCCGCCCAGTAGAACCCGCGTAGCCGGCCTGCAGCGGCTTGGCTTCCAACGTGACAGCGAGTTTGTGATTGGCGACGCGCTGTTTCACCGCTACCGGCTAACACGCAAAGCCTATCTGCACACTACAAAGCGTAAGTAATCCTCCTGTACACCAGATCCGGGCGAAGATTTGCCACAAGGCGAATATTCACGGCAATAAACTATACAACTGTGCATTAAAGCCGGCAAACAGCTAGCTTAGGGACAACCACTGTTTCCCTGACCAGCTTGTTTTGCTTTATGTCCTTCGTCAGATACACCCTCGTTTTTCTGCTTTGCTTTGTTGCCGGCACCGCTGCGGCGCAAACCCACTCCCTCCAAAAATCTCCTGCGCTCAGCGAAGCTGCACCCAAAGCAGCCGGCATGTCGGCAGACCGACTGGCACATATTGACGCCATGGCAAAAGAGGCTGTCGATGCAGGCCATCTGCCGGGCGTAGTAGCCCTTGTAGCGCGGCACGGCAAAATTGTATTCTGGAAAGCGTATGGCAAAGCCGACAACGCAAGCAATCGGATGATGAAGCGTGATGATATTTTTCGCATTGCCTCGCAGACCAAAGCCATCACCTCAACCGCTGTTTTGATGTTGTGGGAAGAAGGACATTTTCAACTCGATGATCCGATCTCGAAATACATCCCCGAATTCAAGAACCCGCAGGTGCTATCGCGCTATCGGTACAGTGACACCACCTATACCACCGTGGATGCCGACAAAGAAATTACCATCCGCCACCTGCTCACCCACACCTCGGGGATTGGGTACGGCGTGATTGATGGGGACGAGCGGATGAAAATGATTTACAACAAAGCCGGCATCACCGACCTCTTTACTACAGAGTCCATTACCATCGAGGAAAGCGTCAAGAAGCTCGCAAAGCTGCCACTGCACCACAATCCAGGTGAGAAGTTCACCTACAGTGAAGGCCTAGATGTGCTCGGATATTTTATCGAAGTGATTTCTGGCCAACCGTTTGATGACTTTCTAAGAACACGCATCTTCGATCCGCTCGGCATGGATGACACCTGGTTCTATCTACCAGACAACAAAGCCGACCGGCTCGTATCCGTACAGCGTAAAGATAAAGACGGCGGCTGGGAGCAATATCCCATCACGTTTTACGACACCAACTACCCCATCACCGGCGCCCGCACCTTTTTCTCCGGTGGCGCGGGCCTGTCCAGTACCGCTAAAGACTACGCAACCTTTTTGCAGATGTACCTCAACGGTGGCGAACTCAATGGCACCCGTATCCTGAGTCGGAAGACCATTGAGTCAGCAATGAAAAACCAGGTGGGTGCGCTCAATGGGGAAAACGCTACAAGCGGAATCGGCCTGGCCTTTGGCGTAGTGAACGACAAAGGCGTCGCCCGCGGTGGTATTGGTAGCGCCGGCACGTTCGAGTGGGGCGGGTACTTCAACACGCAATACTTCGCGGACCCGGATGAACAGTTAATCGGCGTAATCCTGAAACAGACCCAGGGACCTGTGATGGATAACACCGGGTGGAAATTTCGATTATTTACCGGGCAGGCGATTGATGACTAAGAATCAGCTATCTGCTCCTCCCACGTCACCATGAGCCCCGCGAAGAGTCTGGACAAGCAGACCGGTTGCATCACCTCAAGGGCAATCAATACTCAGCCCCTGACCCCAACGTCATCTAATGATCAGCTACGTTGCTAATATGAAGTCACTATCTACCTATGCTTTATTGGCCACCCTGCTCCTAATTGCAGGCTGCCAGTCAGATGCAACAATATCCGACAAACCCCGCGTTGCGCTCATCATGAAGTCGCTGGCGAACGAATTCTTTGTGACGATGGCAGACGGTGCAAAGGCGCACCAGGTGGAGCATGCTGAGACGTATGACCTGGTTGTAAACGGCATCAAAAACGAAAGCGATCTCAGCCAACAGGTGGCGCTAGTCGAGCAGATGATTGCTACCGGTGTGGATGCTATCGTCATCGCGCCGGCTGACTCGCGGGCACTCGTGCCTGTGGCAAAGCGCGCGCAGCAAGCAGGGATTGTTGTGGTTAATATCGACAATAAATTTGATGCAGCGGTGCTTCAGGAAGCAGGTGTAACCATTCCGTTTGTAGGCCCTGACAACCGCGCTGGCGCACGCAGCGTAGGTGAAGCCCTTGCTAACGAACTCGAGGTGGGGGACGAGGTGGCAATCATTGGCGGGATCCCTACGGCCTTCAACGCGCAGCAGCGACAGCAAGGCTTTGAAGATGCTATGGCGGCTGCCGGCATCAACATCGTCAGCATTCAAAGCGGCGGCTGGGAGCAGGCGCAGGCCAATACGGTTGCCGCGGCATTGATCAACGAACACCCCAACCTGAAAGCCCTGCTTTGCAGCAACGACAACATGGCGCTGGGTGCAGCTTCTGCGCTGCGCCAGGCCGGCAAAGAAGATGTGCTCGTCGTAGGTTTTGATAACATTGCAGCCATCCAGGCCATGATCGAAAACGGCCGCGTACTCGCCACAGCAGATCAGCATGGCGACCTGCTTGCCGTATATGGTATCGAGGCGGCCTTGCAGATTCTGTCGGGTACCGTTTCGCCCGAAGATCGGCAAACACCTGTTGATCTTATCACCAGAAACACCCCATAGTCGAAGGTGGCAAACAAACCGCACTGGATTCGTTCGGCCACAGAATACGCCGGCCTGTTGGTAGTACTGGCAGGACTCATCGGCCTATTTGGCCTGCTGAGCGATCACTTTCTCTCCGCTATCACTTTCCGCACCCTTGCCAACCAAATCCCGCCACTGGTTGTTGTAGCGATTGGGATGACGTTTGTGCTTTCCATTGCCGGCATCGATTTGTCGGTGGGCTCGGTGCTGGCGTTAAGCAGTGCGGTGCTGGGTGTTTTACTCGTGCAGGCTGGCTGGCCGCTATGGCTCTGTATTTTCGCATGTATGGGCACCGGGCTACTCTGTGGTTTACTCAACGGATTTGTGTCTGAACACTGGCGCATTCCGTCATTCATCGTAACCCTCGGCATGCTCGAGATTGCGCGGGGTGGGGCCTACCTCACCACGGCATCACAGACCCAGTATGTCGGCGCTGCGATAGCCGGCATCGGCACACCTGGATTCCTTGGCCTCTCCCCGACTTTTTACATCGCGGTACTCCTTGTCATCATCGGGCAAGTGGTATTGAAACGCACTGTCTTTGGCCGCTACATGGTGGCTACGGGTTTAAATCCAGAGGCTGCCCGGTTGTCTGGGATCAACCTGAGCCAGGTACGCGTGGCTGTTTTTGCGATAGCCGGCTTGCTGTGCGGCATCGGCGGGGTTTTCCAGACGGCCTACCTGGAATCGGTTGATCCCAACGCCGGCATCGGGATGGAGCTTGCAGCCATCGCTGCGGTTGTGATAGGCGGCACCAGCCTCATGGGTGGACATGCTTCTGTAGTCAACAGCTTTATCGGCGTGCTGATCATTGCGGTGCTGCAAACCGGACTCGCCCAAATTGGCGCTGACGAGCCCACCAAGCGCATGGTCACGGGCGGCGTAATTGTGCTTGCAGTAATCGCCGACGCCTACCGCCAGCGCATGGCCGGCCAGCGGTTCAGCCTATGGAAACTGTTTCAGCGGCCTGACGCCAGCAAAGCTTAAACAAGTCAGTGCGACACACCTTTCTCTTCCTTACTTCGCATCAATCACAGTTGGGACTTGCCATACAAACTGTCCATCGTGCTTATAAACTTGTCCGCGTTTCATCACGAACGACACCGATCGCAAAGCATTGGGATCTTCGAGTGGATTTCCTGACATGGCAATAATATCGGCGTGTTTGCCGACGGCAAGCGTACCTTTGTCAGCTTCCCACCCCATAAGGGTTGCGCCATTGATCGTCATGATGCGCAGAAGGTCTGCGTTTGAGACGCCGGCATCCTGGAAGCTCTCGATAAACTTGATGGTCCGGGAGCCGCGTGTATAACCTTCGATATAGTCCGTTACATCAGCGCCAAAGGCAATAGACACGCCGGCGTTGTAGGCGCGACGAAGCCGATCAATGCGTTTATTGTATTCCTCTGCTGCGCGCGCATCGTCATACCCCGTGAAATAGCCGGAATAGTCAGAAGGAAAATCGGTACCCACGAGGAAAATGTCTTTTTCGCGCATCATTTCGAGGTCTCCTGCATCCAGTTCCCAGCCATGCTCCAGCGAGTTGACGCCGGCGGCGATCGCATTTTTAGCCCCCTGATTGGTAGCAACGTGTGCTGCAATTTTGACGCCCGCGCGGGTCACTTCATCGACCGCAAACTTGATATCCTCTACCGAATAGATGTAGGCGAAATCATCCACCACAATTTTGATCAGATCTGTGCCATAATGCAGGTTTTGCCGGATGGCTTTGCGCATTTCTTCGTTTGAGTCAGCAACCAGGTACTCCGGCTCAACCAGCTCAGGCAAATTTGACGGCAACTGAAACTGCCCGCCAAACGGAGAAATAATTCGCCCCACCGTCTGCATGTCTGGTCCGGGAATCCAACCCTCCCGAATAGACTGCTTCAGCGCAAGGTCACCGTAGTTGCCGCTGTTGCCCAAATCACGAATGGAGGTAAAACCGTGTTCAAGCAAAGATCTCGCGTTGGTTACGCCCTGGATAGCGCGGTACGCCGTGGATTCGATTACATTGGTAAAGAAAAACCGGCCAAAGTCGCGGCCTGGCTGCGTGGAAAGGGCGAGGTGGGTGTGCGACTCTACCATGCCAGGCATTATCACGGCATCTGACAAATCGATTACCTCCGCATCGCGTGGAATGTCCACGTCTGCACCCACCGCGACAATCCGCTCCCCTTCAATATGGATCACCTGATCGGAAAGCAATGTGCCAGACTCAATGTCTACCACGCCGCCGGCGCGAATATAGGTTGATTGCGCCTGCACCAGATTTGTAGAAAACGCGAGTAGAAAAAGGAGGTAAATAATGCGCATGGGAAACACTGAGTGGGAAGCCGTTTATGGTTTAGAATGCCTCAATAAACAGCTTTTAGGGCAATTTCTCCATTATCAAACATGTTGCGTTTTGCGCAAGGCGCGTGCTTTCCGTAATTTTTTGGTAGACGCCGGCTTACATCCGGTCCTATTTTGACAGCAATTTGTAAAAATCATAATGTATATAACCACTCGATGTAAACCATTTTCCAGCCTCATCATCCCTGTACTTCTTCTGTGTGGCCTTTTCATGACGGCATGTGACGGACAGGAAGACGAACCCACAGAATCGGTACCCAAGGTACGTGCATGGCAAATGGTGGCGTCAACTAATACCCCACAAGAGCGTCACGAGCACGCGTATGTTGAAGTCGATGACGCCTTTTATCTTGTTGGCGGACGGGGACAGCGCCCGGTGCAAAAATATGATCCGAATACCCAAACCTGGGAGAACCTGAGCGCACCACCCTTTCAAATGCACCATTTCCAGGCTGTGGGATACGATGGCAAAATTTATGTCATGGGCGCCTTTACAGATGGTTACCCGGATGAAAACCCCATCCCCAACATCTATATTTTCGACCCGGTAGCTGATACCTGGACCGCCGGCCCTGAAATACCGGCTGATCGCCGACGGGGTGCTGCCGGTGCCGTGGTGCATAACGATGAATTCTACATTGTCGCCGGCATCCAGAACGGCCACACCGACGGCCACGTTACCTGGCTCGACAAATACAACCCGGCTACCGATACATGGACCCAACTGGCTGATGCGCCACGGGCACGCGACCACTTCCAGGCCGTTGTGCTCGACGGCAAGCTGTACGCAACTGCCGGCCGGCGCAGCTCGTTTGCAACCAACGAAGTATTTCAACTAACCGAAGCTGCTGTGGATGTATACGATATCGCAAGTGATACCTGGACAACCCTGCCGGCAGTTGCCAACATCCCAACCGAGCGCGCCGGCACTGCTGCCGTTGCCCTTGATGGCAAAGTGGTAGTTCTCGGCGGCGAAAGTGGCAGACAGATTCCGGGCATGGAGCAAAGTCCACCACCAGCACATACAGAAGTTGAGGCTTACAACCCGGCTACCGGTAGCTGGGAAACGCTGCCGCCCATGCTTGAGGGCCGGCATGGTACACAGGCCATTGTGTATGATGATGCCGTTTACATTGCAGCCGGCTCCAGAACGCTCGGTGGTAATGAGATAAATTCACACGAAGTCTTTGCAGCCACGGCTGATAACGAGTAATCAGATGTGCGAGCAGCCGTATCTTTGAGTAACCTAAATGTAGATGATATGGCTGTGAAATCAAGAAAATCTAACAAGGTCTTGTTAGGCATCCGTTTGTTGATGCCCATCTTCGCCGTGTCTTTCCTCGTCTGGCAGATTACTTCCATGCAAGCCAGGAACGTGGATGATGCACTGCTGGAAAGCTCAGCGACTGTTACAACAACCCATATCGAAGAATACATCGAATTCAAACCGGCGACCGATACCCTCGGCGCCGGCTTGCTCTTTTATCCCGGTGCACTCGTTGATCCCGTGGCTTACGTCCCGATGGCCCGTGCTATTGCCGAGGCTGGCTTTGTGGTCCGTATCATCAAAGTCCCATACCGCATGGATCGGTTTCCCTGGCAACGGGAAGCCGTGAAGGAACGCACAGATGCTGCTGTTGCAGAACGCAATTGGGTGTTGGGTGGCCATTCACGAGGCGCCCGAATGGCGCTTGCCTACACTGTAGAAAACGAAGCAAAACTGTCTGGTTTGCTCCTGATTGGCTCTTCTCATCCACGGGAAGTCAGCCATGCAAACCTGGCGTTTCCTGTATTAAAGATATATGGTTCGCGAGATGGCTTGGCGAGTCCGGAAGAGGTTGAGCAATACAAACACAATTTGCCGGCGCATACCATCTGGCACCGCGTAGAAGGAGGCAACCACGCCCAATTTGCCTGGTATGGCAGCCAATTGGGAGATGACAGCGCAACCATTTCACGCGAAGCCCAACATCAGGCGACCGTAAATGTAATTGTCGAATTTCTAAACGCCATTCCGTAACCCACCAACGATAAACCCGCGCTTTTTCACGCTTTACATCGATGCTTAAAGTCCTCAAAGCCTGCCCTTGTATTGTTAGAAACAACCGTATTCTCGCGTTCAGGCATCCAACGGCTGGATTTCAGATACCAAAAGGAAGCGTGGAAGATTACGAGTCAATTGAGGAGGCAGTTCTCCGGGAATTGGCGGAGGAATCTGGTATAAGATCGGCCAGCATCGGGAGCAAGGTCGGTGAGCTTGATTGGCTGATTGAAGCCGGCACCACCAGCTTTGTGCAGGCTGAACACCAGGAGTGGCACATCTACCTGGTACACGCCGACCAACCCCTGCCCGAAGCCTGGACCCACAGCGCCATTGGCAGCGAAGCAGAACAAGGCCTTGACTTCGACTTTTTCTGGCAGCCGTTCAATCCGATACCCGAGCAGTTTGACCCGGTGTACCGTGAAGTGATCAGGATGGTTGAATCACACGTCAGCTAGCCCATGTCTGGCGCAGCAAAAATTGCAGTTGTTGGCCAGGGTATTATTGGTCTGAGTACTGCATCCAGGCTCATGGCAGATGGGCATGCGGTAGATATTTTCAGCAAAGACCCGTTTGAAGCCACAACGTCTATGGCGGCCGGCGCGTACTGGTGGCCCCACAAAGCATACCCACAGGAACGCGTCTCGGCATGGGCGGCATCTACCTATCGCCGGCTGGTAAAAGAAAGTACAAACCCCGCTTCTGGGGTGTTCATGGCGCCACATTTCCGGTTTTGCCTGGATCCCGATGATGGGGCCTATGCCCGCTACTTGCTAGATGACTGGGAGGCCATCGATGGTGCTGCGTACGGCCGGCCTTGCCCCGAAGCCTACAAAATGATGGTGCCCGTTATCGATGTACCCATCTATATGCCCCGGCTGCGCAACCAACTGATACAGGCCGGCGCAAAGTTGATTCAGGAAGAAATAGACCACCCGGACAGCCTCTTTCCTGCCTATGATTTGGTGGTCAACTGCACGGGTGTCTGGGCCTCAACCTTTGTAGATGATCCAACGGTCTACCCGATCAGAGGGCAGGCAGTCAGGCTCTCGCTCCCGCATAACCTGCAAGCCTCCACCCGCATTTTTCAGCACGACGACCAGTTCACGCTCATTTTACCGCGCACCTCAGATGTGATCCTCGGTGGCACAGCACAGGAAGGCAGCTGGGAGACCAGCCCCAGCGAACAAGACACCCAGACTATAGTTAATCGGTGCCGCGGCATCGTTCCGGAAATTGCGGACAGCGCCATACTGGGCACAACTGTTGGACTGCGCCCGGGCAGGAAAACCGTCCGACTAGAACGGACAAAGACAGCTGCCGGTAACCCGATCATCCACAACTACGGCCACGGTGGTGGCGGATTTACCATAGCCTGGGGTTGTGCAGAAGAGGTAGCCTTATTAATCCGGGCACAGGATTCAGCACAGACAGGCAAATAATCTGATCATTGAAAAAAGGTATATTGGCGCAGCATCTCGATTCGGTGCATAAGCATCTGCGTCTGCCTCAACAGTGAGACGCTAATATTCAATCATTCAGCAACACTACATGCGAGACGTATTCATCCATACACAGCCCATCCAACTCTATAAACTTTTAAAACTGGAAAGCCTGGTATCGAGCGGTGGGGAGGCAAAGATGGTTATTTCAGAGGGACTTGTCGAAGTCAATGGAGAAATAGAAACCCGGAAAAGAAAGCAGATTGTTGCCGGCGACGTGATTGTCTTTGGGGAAGAATCGATCAAAGTAAACCTTGATCAGCCCGACAACCAATCGTGAACACCGAGCACATTGAGCACGCCACCCGGCAATGGGTAAACAAAGTTGTCATCGACTTGAACCTCTGCCCATTTGCGCAAAAAGCGATGGCAGCAAAGCAGGTGCGCTTCTTTGTTACGGCAGCGCGCACGGAGGAGGCATTGCTGGAAGTACTCCAGCATGAATTGGCACTGTTGCAGCAAAATCCGGCCATCGAAACCAGTTTGCTCATTCACCCCGAAGCCCTGCGCAACTTCTCTGATTACAACCAGTTTCTGGATTATGCCGACGCGCTGCTCGTTGCAATGGACCTGGAAGGCATTTTTCAGATTGCAAGCTTCCACCCCGACTACCAGTTCAGCGACACACAACTGGAGGACGTTGAGAATTTCACCAACCGCTCGCCCTACCCGATGCTGCATGTACTGCGCGAGCAAAGCGTAGAAGCTGCTGTATGCAAACATCCGGCGCCTGAACAGATACCCGCGCAAAACATCAAACGTTTACGGCAACTTGGCAGCGCCCACATGCTGGCGCTTTTCGACAATTGCCGGAATTCCAAGATACCATAGCTATGCAATACGACGTAGATTCTCCCGCAGCCTATATGGATGCCCTCGCAGATGACTGGCGCCGGGTGAAGGTACAAATCCTGCGAGGCATCATTGAAAAAACTGCTCCCGGCCTGGAAGCCTGTATCAGTTACAAAATGCTTGGATTCAAAGATGACCAGGGCGTGATCTTTCATCTGAATGCGCAAAAAAACCACGTGAGTTTGTATGTAGGTGACGCTGCAAAAATAGACCCGAGTGGCGAGTTGTTGGCCGGCCTCAACCTGGGCAAAGGCTGTATCCGCTTCACAAAAACCAAAGCGATCCCTGAAGATCGTATGACACAGTTCATCGCCAAAGCAGTCGACATGTGGCAGGCTGGCGAAGATATCGGGTGTTAACGCGACACCCATTCACTCAATATTACTCAACATGACCTACACCAAGTACGCAGACCTGAACGATGCCGTAGTACTGATCACCGGTGGCGCCTCAGGTATCGGAAGAGATATCGCAGACGCCTTTGCAGCGCAATCCGCCCGGATTGGTATTCTGGATATCGACGAAGTAAACGGACAGGTTACCGAAGCAGCGTTAACAGCAGCCGGCTGCACGGCAAAGTTTGTTGCCTGCGACCTGCGCAACATCAGCGCGCTGGAAGCAGCAGTCGCAACGCTTGAGCAGGACCTCGGCGCCGCAACAGTATTGGTTAATAACGCAGCCCGTGATGACCGGCATGGATGGGAAGACGTCACAGAAGCCTATTACGATGAGCGCATAGCAACCAACCTCCGGCATATGTTTTTTGCTACGAAAGCTGTAGCACCGGGCATGATTGCAGCCGGCGGCGGCTCCATCATCAACATGGGATCCAACTCCTGGTGGGAAGCGGCCGGTGGCTTCCCGGTTTACACAACCGCAAAAGCCGCAATACACGGTATGACCCGGTCCTTTGCACGTGACCTTGGCAAACATCACATCCGCGTGAATACGGTTGTACCGGGTTGGATTATGACGGACCGGCAAAAAGAGCGCTGGGTTACCCCGGAGTCCCTTGCCCGACACCTTGAGCGGCAATGCCTGCCCACTCCTATCGACCCGCATTATGTGGCGAGGATGGTGCTTTTCCTGGCATCAGGTGACGCAGCCATGTGTACAGCTCAAAACTACATGGTCGACGCCGGCTCGATTTGAGTGCCGAATTAAGGATTTAAATGGTAGTCGCGAGAGCCCTCATGCCCAGCTTGACCAACGTCACGACCTCGACGGTCATACCCCAGCTTGTCCACCGTCACTCCCAGACCGTCATACCCAGCTTGACGGGACGAAGAGTCATGACGGTTGTGGTAAACGAATGAATGCGTACAGGCAACCCGGCAAGACAAAGCAGCAACACCATTTCAGGGCAAATCTGCTGCGCATAGAAACCAACACACCCATTCCCCTTACAACAAACAACGTCCTGTATCAGAACTGACGCAATGATCAAAGGCAGCCCGCTTTGCGTGCGCGACTGGTCGTCTTTGTTGTGTTCTCAAGCTCATGCATCTGGCCCGTCCCTCAATAGCCCTGTCTTGTAGTCTGTTGGCGCTCTTTTTCACGATGTGGATTCTCGTGCCGGCGCCATTGACCGTCATTTGGCTAGTCTCCGTTATTTCCAGCGAGTGGAGCCTCTTTTTTGGCTTACTTGCACTCATAGGTATTGTGCTTGGCTGGCTTGCAAACCGTAAACAACGGTCGCGGGCAGGCACCTTTGCAGCTGCCTGCGGGATGCTCGCCATGGTGTTCATGAGCTACCCCCTGGTCACCAGCCTCTCGGTAGCAGACAACAACGATGTTTCGCTGTCCCTAAAACGCTATGTTCTGGGCAGTGCGTACGAAAAAGCTGCAATCCAATCATATAGTTATACAGCAACCGCCACTGATACCTTCTTCCTCGACGCCTATCAGCCCAATGACGTGTCATCACATGTGCCCAAACCTGCGATTGTCGTGATCCACGGCGGTGGATGGAGCAGTGGAACGCGAAGTGATTTCCCACGCTGGAATCACTGGCTTGTCGAATCAGGCTATGTTGTGTTTGACATCGACTATCAGCTTGCTCCGCAACCCAATTGGCAGGCTGCTACTGCTAACGTACAAGACGCAGTTAAGTGGATCAAGGCGCATGCCGACAGCTTCAACGTTAACCCCAACAGCATTGCGCTCATGGGCCGCTCTGCCGGCGCACACCTCGCGTTGCTTGCCGGGTACACAGCTCGGCCAGAGGCACCTTACGACGCCCGTGTAGCCGCTATCGTCGGCTTCTATGGGCCAACAGATCTACGGTGGGGTTATGAGAATCCGGCTAACAGGCGCGTTATCGATGGTAAAGCCACCCTGCGAAGTTTTACCGGGGGGACACCCAACTACATTCCCGAGATTTACCAGCAGGCTTCACCTATACACCAGATCCGATCTGATGCACCGGCAACGTTTCTGGTACACGGCCGGCAGGATCAGTTGGTGCGCAGCCAGCACACGGCTAAACTCTACCGGAGGCTGCAATTAAGAAGCAGGGAGCCGGCTACCCACCAGGCCCTTTTCCTTCCTTATGCACAGCACGGGTTTGATTACAACTTTAACGGTTGGGGCTCACAGATCACACAGGCTTTGCTTACAACCCATCTCCAGCAGGCGCTCACGCCGCGTGTATCGCGCGCAGCACCAGCGCCCTGACCGGTGTAGGGAGCGGCAAGGCCAACGCTGCTTCGTGGCCTACAACAGACATTTTTTTCCAGGTCTTTTGTAAAATGCGAATTACCTTTTCTTCATCGTGTTTGCCGGCAAAGTCTGTAGCATAATGTTCAAGAAAAACGAGACACACAACGTCTTCCAGTGCCTGTACATCCGGTTCACTTTTCAATCCCCGCTTCTTCAGTAATCCCTGTACAGCGTCAATGGTCGCCGCGTCGTAGCCTACGCGTTCAAGCACTTGTGTTGCAGTTTGCGCGTGAAAACGTTTGAGTGCATTGCGCCATTTTTTATATCCCATACTCCCTGCTGCATAATCTGCCCGCGGGATTTTCCATCGTTGAATGTGCTGGCACCGCGCTGCAAGCTTAAGCGATACTGAAGCATCCGGTTGAAAGGCATCAAGACGTGCACTCATCCGCCTGGCATACACCAATTCTTTAGGATGTTGGGAGCCGGCTATGATTACCTGGTTGGGATCTTCAGCATTCAGGGCGTCAAACTGCGCAATCGCTTCCGCAAATTTACTCATCAGCGTATTTTTCCATGAAGGGGACAGAAAGATAACTATTTTGGCAACGCACTGCGTAGATGTATACCAGCAAGATTTGCTAAAGCATAAAAATTTATGGCTGCCCGAGAATTGATTTTAACTGCACACTGTGCAGACCGCGTTGGCCTTGTTGCATTCATGAGCAACTGGGTTTTTGAAAAAGGGGGCAACGTGCTGCACCTCGACCAGCATGTTGATGATGTTAGCCAGCGGTTTTTCATCCGCATCCACTGGCACATGGGCGAAGTAGATGCATTGCTTCCGCTGCAGTTCGAACAGGAGGTTGCAAAAGAACTGGATCTCGACTACCGCCTCTCTTTTACCGATACAACACCCCGGATGGCCCTCTTTGTCACCCGACTCGGGCATTGCCTGTGGGACCTGCTTTCGCGCTACGAATCAGGCGAACTAAAAGTGGATATTCCGCTCATCATCAGCAACCACGAGAAATTCCGTGGCCTTGCTGAACGGTTTGACATTCCTTACCACGTTTTCGAAATCACCAAAGAAAACAAAGCTGAGCAAGAAGCCAAAGAGTTGCAGGTACTGGCAGATCAAAAGGTGGATTTTATTGTACTGGCGCGCTACATGCAGGTCCTTTCAGATAACTTTGTGGACCAGTACCCCAATCGCATCATTAACATTCATCACTCTTTCCTACCAGCCTTTGCCGGCGCCAAACCCTACCACCGCGCTTACGACCGGGGCGTAAAACTGATCGGCGCCACCGCCCACTACGTGACTGCAGAACTGGACGAAGGACCCATTATCGAGCAGGATACCCTGCGCGTAAGCCACCGCGACAGCATCAAAGACCTGGTACGCACCGGGCGTGACCTGGAAAAAGTTGTGCTATCCCGCGCGGTACGGTTACACGTCAACAAACAGGTTGTCGTCTATGGCCGGCGCACGATGGTGTTTGATTGACGAGTTTGGCACACTGTCATCCTCAGCTTGACTGGGGATCCACAGGTATGGCAATCGCTATTAGATGCACACTGTAGACTTGTGCCATCCCGGTGGATGCCCAATCAAGTTGGGCAGGACGTGTGAGATGTAAATTCGACGCACGGAAAACCCACATCAATTACGCCCCAGCCCCGCGCAGCCTTTTCACACCCTTGTTGATCCAGATACCCAAATAGATAAACAGGGCAAGGATGAATACGAGGCCGTACTCAATCACCGGGATTCGGATGATCTCGTTTGCATCAATCGGCCGATCAGCATAGGAGAAAACCACGCCGGCGACAAACAAGGCAATGATGGACCAGCGCACTTTGGGGGACAGCCCCAATCCATACATCTGCGTCACCACGATCAGCGCTGCAAATCCCCAGAAAAACATCAGCCAGAACGGCTTGTCAAACCCACCGCGTACCTGCTGCTCGTAAGCGACGAGGGACCCATGAATTAACACGGCAGCTTCCTGCACAAACATCCAGTATTTGTTGACGTGCGCCCGCGTGAAAAACAGGCTGCTCTGCACCAGTAGCAGAAAAGTATAAAGAAATCCCACGAGGTGGCCAAAGGTGGCTTCCATGGGGTGATACCAAAACGTGTAGATAACTGCCCAGGAGAAAATGTACCCGTGATAATGCCGAATAATGGCGCCCGGGCGATTGAGGAATTTGATTTTCTTCCCAAAGAACAACCCCCGGCGCTGGTTCTCCATCAGCAGAATGAGCACAAGCATGAGGATGACAGCGCCCTGCGAGGTAGCCGTTCCGAGATCTTGCCCGAGGCCATCATACCACACCCACGTTTGCCCCAGGTGCAGGACACAGAAGAACGCGGTTGCACCAAGCGCCAGCACGTTGAACCCGTGTAATTTTTTGGTGTAGCCGGGTTTACTTTTTTGTGCATGGTAAATCAATGCCCAGATGGTTACCTGATGTAGCAGATAGCCGCCCCATCCGCTGGCGCGGCTCCAGAAATCCGGGTCGGGGAGTTTCCAGTAGTACCATTGTACGCCTTGATCAGGCAGGAAATCGATTTGGGGCATCCAGGGCCGAACCAACCAGATGAGCAACGTAAAGGCAAAGCTAAACCCGACACCCCACCACATGGCGCGGTTGCTGTCGATTGTGGAAGCTTCATTCCAACGCTGCGTTGCCGGCATGTGTGTACTTGGGGCGGTTAGTCAGGGTATGAGGTCATTAAGATAGGTAATCACATTTTGCTTTGCGTCCCGCTCTTCGCATCACGCACAGGTGTTTGCGAAGAAGCCAAGAATCAGGACACAGGAGCGTTTATCAGCTAAACCATCCCCAATTCCGTGCGATATAACCGGTAGATCACGAGGGATAAAATCATACGGAGATGCAGATGACCAATGCCATCGACACCTTTGATGCATCAATCGCTGCGTTTATGCGCCGGCATGGGATCCGCGCGCTGCGCATATCGCTCGGCATCATTTTTATCTGGTTTGGCATCCTTAAACCCTTTGGTATTTCCGCTGCCGCCCCACTCGTTGAATCTACCGTAAGTTGGATGCCGTTGCTCTCGCCGGCGGATTGGGTTAAGGTGATCGGATGGTGGGAAGTAGCCATCGGCGTGGCCTTTCTCTTCAAGCAAACCACCCGCATCGCAATTGGACTGATGGCCATGCAAATGGCCGGCACCTTCATGCCGCTGGTATTGCTGCCCGAAGTAACCTTCCAACCTGGCCGTATTCCCTATGGGCCAACGATGGAAGGACAGTACATCATCAAGAACCTGCTCATTATTTCAGCAGCACTGGTAATAGGAGGAACGGTACGCGGCAGCAAGAATAGCGATTAATCGCGCGGCTTGGTGCCGGCAAGCAATGCCAGTTCGCGCCATTTCCAGAAGCAGTCCACATCTTCAAACCCGATGTTACGTAGCCAGCCCAATTGGTCGTGGACGCTTGCGCAAATATTTGACGGATCGCCCTGATCTGCGGTTGTACCGAGCGCTATGTAAAAGTCCTCGTGCAGCTTCTGCGTTGGCGAGGCAACGTGTTCGAGGTTGCAAAACATGCCGCCAGGTTCGAGCCTGTCGTAAATTTCCCGATAGAGCGTCGCTTTCCGTTCATCCGACACGTGATGAATGGCAAAGCTTGATACAATGGCACTACAAGGCGGGCCCGCCGGCAACAGCTCCAGGACAACCTGCTCGCCTTCATGGCGATGTGGGATACCATCTGCATTTTGCAGATACGCATTGGCGTGTGCGGCTGTCAGGTACTCATTAGCTGCAGACATCTATAACCTCTGATACGGATTTATATGGATCTTCTGATTTCAAAAGCGAGCAAACTCGTCGGTGAATTTCAGCTCTACAATGAATGGACCATGGCCGCTGCGGTTGGGTGTGCCCTGGAAACGGCTGGTGGCAACATCTACACTGGCATAAACATCGACCTCATGTGCGGGGTGGGATTTTGCGCAGAGCACGCTGCAGTAGCTGAAATGCTCAAACATCGAGAAACACACATCAGCAAAATTGTAGCAGTAACCAGTGAGGGGGTAGTCCCGCCGTGTGGCCGCTGCCGGGAAATGCTGCTTCAGGTTAACCGTAAAAACGTGGCAACGGAGGTGGCTGTAGAAAAAGACACCATCGTTCGCCTCTCCGACATCATGCCCTATCACTGGCTTAACACCTAACCGCGCACTTTTTCCGTTTGGGCACGGTAGTTCAAGTAAAATGCCAGGACATGCAGCAAGCAACCCAGCGCAATGGCATAAACACCGGGCCCGCTAAAAGGACGCTGTAATTCATCAAGCCAGGGTTCATTAAAAAAACCAAGCATGAACAGGATGGGTGCCAAAGCTACGAGGGTAGAACCCACCCGTTGCAGTGCACGCAAACTTTTCTTTGGATAAATCCAGTAGTGCACACCGAGCGCAATGTTGACCAGCGCTGACAACAAAATATAAATGTGGGCTGACCTGAAGAGAAGTTTCTGCGACTCCTCCATGCCATCCAGTCCATTGTATGCAAAATGCATATAGGCACCCGTGGCAACAAACACCATTGCCATCACAATACCGAGAATTCGATGCAAATTACCAACATCGACTGCGTCTTTATCTACCATAATTTGATACCTGCAAGCAATCTTGTCTTGCGAAGCTACAAACCTGCAGCCTGTCTCAGCTTACGCCACGTCTGGTGGTACTTCTCCAGGCGGTCACGATCTCTTGGCTGAAATCGATCCAGGCGTCGAACATCCATGTTGTGTTCGAGGTCTGCCAGCTTCACGCGAAGTGCAATGGGGTGGGCTTGCACGCGATCTATGTACGCTTTGTATGTTTCATCGGAACGGCGGGTCATGGCATCTACACCGGCAATTACGGCCGGCGCAAATCCTGCTATTGCCAGGTCGTCCAGCGTAAACGCGGAGTCTTCAACCACATCATGCAACACAGCAACCATCTGGCATTCAATCTCCTCAAATTGCTGCATGAGCCACAGGGGGTGCAAGATGTAGGGCTGTCCAGATTTATCCGTCTGACCTACATGCGCCTGCGCCGCAATTTCTATCGCTTTTTCCAGGGTTGCCATATTTGCTTCAGCAATCCATGTCGCATATTCCTTTCCAAGAGTATACGAAAGGGCGTGGTAGCATTTGGTTACATGAGGCTTAACAAGGAGGATCTTCTGGAAATCTTCAGAATTTTGGCGTTTCTTCCTGTAAAACCTTCGCAAAGAGCGTCGCTGATGTAGACACACGGCAGGTGCGTTGGCATAAATACTCGAAAATGGCACCATAACCTGTGCGCTGCAGCTCCCTTTTAAAATGAGAAATATTGTGTATGTTTAGCAGTAGCTAAAACAATAGAACTCCGATTTACCATGACTAAGTATGCTTTGCTGACCGTGCTACTCTTGACCCTTTGTGCATGTGCAAGTGATTCTACCCCACCAGA
>JBCCIM010000033.1 GCA_039111535.1 Bacteroidota bacterium
CGCTTCGCAGGCCAGAACGATCGGTAGCCTGGAACGCGATGGTGTTCACGCCGGGTGCATTGGAACTGGAAATTTGGACGGTGGCTGTAAATCGGCCGTCGCCGGCAACTTCATCATCCCCTCCTGCGCCGTCGTCAAAAAGTCCAAATGTGGCCTGTGGGTTGATTACGTTCCAGGCAAGCACAGAAGCGACGTTTGCCACACCCTGCGGGTCTGAGACCGTAGCAATCAATTGGAACGCTGTTGTGCCTTCAGCAGGGCGCGTCACTGTAGCCGGCGCTTCGATAGCTTCAATCACCGGCGGATCCTGGACATTCAGCAGGGTAAAGGTGCCCAAAACCCGGTTGCTGAGCGTGCCGGCATTATCAACCGCATAGAGCTCAAGGGTGTAATCACCCGTCTCGCCTTCGTTAAGCTCCTGGGTATAGTTGAGTACGTAGGTGCCGTCTACTTGCGGCTCCATTTCAACATTGGTAAGCGGATCGCTGCCAACCGTCGGCGGGCGCAATACAAAGCGAACGGATGAAACGGTACCATCGGGGTCTGCTGCCTCTGCTGAAATGCTGAAGTCAACCCTTGCCGTTCCGTTTACCACGGAGCCAGCGGGTGCAGTACCAAGATCGAGTTGCCTCGGGGAATAAGAAAGGTTGGAGACTTCAGGGGGCCGGCTTAACGCATCGGTTTGCTCGGGAAGCGAATCACATCCCGCAGCAAAAACCAGAAGAAGGCCCAATACAAGCGGGGCGGACATCCCTTTGCCGCGTCGCTTGCCAGTATTGAAAAACATGGGTAAACCTGTGTTCACTACAACAAAAAAATCCTAATGTATAATCTCAAAACAGTAGCAAACTGCGGTCATACCGTGTCCATTTGTGAGAAGAAATCTGAAGCGCGATTGGTTGCGAATTCATACGGCAGTTTCAAAAAGAAGATCCAGCACACATACGGCGCCAGTTGCCCGCAATCCCTTTAAATCACGCGCAACGGTGCAAAACTAAAGCAAAGCAGGAAAATCACAATGCTAAGGATCGCCAAAGCTTTTCTGCCGGGTGTCAGGGTTTGTGGCTGAAGTACGGGAGGGTGCTCAACCTTGATCAGATAAATAATTAGCAAGCACCATATAAACCAGCCGGCATATCCAAAGCTGCTGAACAATGCTTTGTCGTACTGCGCCCACACCGTTACAGAAATAATGCCAAGCAATAGCGGCGCGATAAGTCGATGATTACCCTTGAATACGCGGGAAAGGTAGAAATACAGGATACCAGAAAGAATAAACCACCCGAGCCGGCCGGCAACTTCGCTCATTGCAAACAACGAAGGGAAAAAGTCCTCAACAAACCCAATGGATCCCGAGACCAACAACAGCACGATAAACCCGCGGGCAAGCCTGGTATGCCATTTATGTCCTACGAGGGAAAACAGGATATGTCCGCCATCGAGTTGTCCAACGGGCAACAGGTTCAGTGCGGTAAAGAACAGGCCCATCCACCCGGCAAACAGGATCGGATAGTGGTACATTTCGTCCATTGGCGGCACATTGTCGAAAAGCTGTGTCAGCATCCAATAGAGGGGAGTCTGCCCTACCAAGATGGTAAAACTGTTGCCATCCGGCGGTGTAAGGTCCATTGACCGCCGGGGATAGGTGCCAAATTGCTGCACGTAGTTTTTGAGTTCTTCGTGCCCATCCAGATCCATGATATAACTGGGATCTGGCAATGTAGCCAGCGCATAGAGCAAGAGACCAAGCGCAACGACAAAGCCGGCAATGGGCCCCCCGACACCAATATCAAATAATTTGCGTGTGGTTGGAATGGGTTCGCGAATCCGAATAACGGCGCCCAAGGTCCCAAGCCCAAGTGTCAGCGTTGGGATATAGAAGGGTAAAGAGGTGCGGATGCCATGGTAGCGGGCAGCAAAGTAATGCCCAAATTCGTGTACCGTAAGAAACAGCAGCAGAGAGCCGCCAAAGCGAAAGCCATCCAGTAAAAAGGCCCGATCGAGCAGAAGCGTCCATGGGCTTGTCGGATCTCCCGTTACGTAGAGCGCAGAGCGCCCAACCCACTGACCGCCAGCGATGACCGTAGAAACCAGCGTTAGTATAAACAACAACGCATGCAGCCAATAACGATCGCGAGGCTCTGCATCTGCAGATTTGCCGGACACGCTCCGGGCCGTACGCTCAGCTCGTACGGGATTCAGCGATGTTGGATTGGGTTCCAAGGGATTCCTGCTCTCCTGAATTCTGGGTTAACGCTTACAAACAAAGGCCGGCTTGCTAAAAACAGCAAACAGGGGCATGCCCCTGCTGTGTACTATTGGCTAAAAACATGTAAAGCCGGCTTCGCAAATCACCGTAACGCTTCAAGACCTTTTTTGATGCGACGCATCGCTTCTTCAAGGTCGGCTTGCGCTGCAGCGTAAGAAATACGGAGGCCATTGGGAGCACCAAACGCATGCCCTGGCACCAGGGCGACGTTGTGTTCTTCGAGCAAATAGAAACACAAATCCTGACTAGATTCGATTTTCTTGCCTTCAGGTGTTGATTTGCCGTAATACGCGGATACTTCGGGGAAAAGGTAAAACGCGCCTTCTGGTTTCGGACAGCGAATACCCGGAATTTGTAGCAACGCGTCTAACATGAAATCGCGCCGGCTCCTGAACGCATCGACCATCGGCTTCAGCTTGCTTTTATCCATCTGCAAAGCGGCTACGCCTGCGCGCTGGGTGATGCTGCAGGGTGCAGACGTGAACTGTCCCTGAATTTTGGAAGCTGCTTTTACAATGGGTTTTGGGCCGGCCATGTAGCCCAGCCGCCACCCCGTCATCGCAAATCCCTTTGAAAAACCATTCACGGTGATGGTCCGCTCTTTCATACCCGGCAAAGCCGCAAACGAGGTATGCCCGGCATCAAAAAGTACGTACTCATAAATCTCATCCGACAAAATGTAAACGTGCTCATGCCGGCGCATGACGTCTGCTATCGCCATCATTTCTTCGCGGCTATACACCGAACCCGTAGGATTTGAGGGCGAGCAAAGAATAAATATCCGCGTATTGGGCGTGATGGCAGCTTCGAGGGCGGCAGCGTCAACGCGGTAATCCTGGTCAACACCCGTAGGTAGCGCTACAGGCTTTGCGCCGGCAAAGCGCGTCATTTCGGGGTAACTTACCCAGTAAGGTGCAGGAATCAACACTTCATCGCCGGGCCGGCACAGCACAGAGATGGCCAGTGCTACAGACTGCTTTGCACCATTTGAACAAAGAATCTGGTCGAGTCCGTAATCGAGCCCGTTATCCCGCTTCAGCTTTTTCTGGATTTCTTCCCGCAATTCGGGCATCCCCATATTTTGGGTATAATGGGTGAAGCCTTCTTCAATGGCCTGCTGGCCACCCTGAGAAATTTCTGCGGGCGTCGCAAAATCGGGCTCGCCAGCACTAAGGCTGATTACAGGTTTTCCCTGCCGGCGCAACTCCATGGCGCGGCCGGTCATCGCGAGGGTTGCAGAGGGCTGCATTGATGCAACGCGGGGATTCACTTCTACGGACAAAGTAGCTTCAGACATGCTAGAAACGGGTTTTAAGGTACAGTAACAAAAGCGGCTGGTCAGGCATGTGTAAATGCATCACCGTAAAATGCCCCAGCTTCGTCTCCTGAACTCAGTACTTGCGTTTTTGATCTCACATTTTTGAACGAAGCGCTTCCAAAATTGGCGGAGGCACAAATGAAGAAACATCCCCTCCCCAACGATGCACATCACGAACAATTGTTGAGCTGATCAATCCGTATTCCTGCGCCGGCAGCAAAAACACAGTCTCAAGCCCCGGATTTAGTTTTCGATTGGCATCAGCCATCGGCCGCTCGTACTCAAAATCACTCACCTGGCGCAATCCTCGTAGTAAGGCGACAGCATTCCGCTCGCGCGCATGATCCGCGATCAAGCCTTTAAAACTGTGTACCGAAACCCGATCCAGGTGTGCAACACAGGCCTCGATAAGCTGGCAGCGTTCCTCTGGATCAAAGAGTGCCTTTTTGGAGGAATTCACTGCAACCGTGACCTCAATTCGGTCGAAAATACTGAGGCCACGTTCGAGCAGATCGAGGTGTCCGAGGGTGAAGGGATCAAAAGAACCAGGAAAAAGAGCTACACGCATTGCTTCAGCTTGGTTGAGACTTGCGAGAAACGGGTCTGCGCAAAAGGGCTGTTACTTTTGAAAAATAGAGACAGTGGTCCGTCCGTACGACTTTACCCGCACTACCCGGTCATCGTCTTCAAAATTGTGTTGCTGATCGTGTTCGAGCGAAAACATGCCGCCCGGCTTGAGCAAAGGCCAAACACGATCGGGCAAACGCTCTATGCCGTCCAGCGCATACGGGGGATCGGCAAAAACAATATCAAACGGCTCACCGTGGTAAGATCGCAAAAAACTGGCAACTTCCGTTTGGTAGAATACCGTGGCCTCGTCAACACCCAGGGTCGTAGCGTTTTCGCGGCATATTTTCATCACCCGGCTGTTCGATTCGACAAAATAGACGAGATTTGCGCCCCTGCTAATGGCTTCGAGACCAAGCGAACCGGTGCCAGCAAATAAATCCAGGATCTGGATATCTTCAAAATCTATTCGGCTGGTGAGCAGGTTGAAAAGCGATTCGCGCGTACGATCCGTTGTTGGTCGCGTCAGGTGCCCTTTGGGGGCTTTTAAGGTTCTGCTCCGTAACGAGCCGGCTATGATACGCATAGGTGGTAAGCGATCAATCAGACAAGAGACAATGCGATGTAGTTGAGCGGCGGTCCCGCTGCTACATCGCGATCCCAATGCAGGGTGCGTACGCTTCTGCGGTAAAATGCATACCCGGACCTTTACGGTCGAGGGAGACAATTTCCATGGGATTCAGCACTTCGGGTGTTTTTTTAAAGATCTCCTGCAATACTGAGAACACCTCAGCATCGATATCTTCGCCATAGATGTAAAGTTGCCCCACAGCGGCACGGTCGATATTGAGCCGGCGCAACAGGGAAAGCGCGAAATAGACGCTATCTGTAGGCGTACTGGTATCGGTGTAGTGGCTGTAATTCCAGGCAAAGTCCTGACACAACACGTACTCAATGTGGGTTTTATAGTAGCCAATGGCGAGGGCATAAGGTGCATCAGCCCCAGCAATCATGTTCTCATTGCGTGCCATGGCTTCAATCGCATTGGCGGTACCCCGCGTACTCAAATTGAACCGAAAATGGTCGTGCGGTAAGGCAGATAAAATATCGTTCAACTGACCATGGATGCGCTCGTGAACGCCAAGGACATGAAACCACTCCACAACCCGACCATTGTCGAGTTTTTCCGTGCGCACAACATCTGCAGTCAGATGCAAGGGCAACGGAGGTGTGGTCGAGGTAAGCAAGGTGGCTTCTTCCTGGAGGCGCCATTTGCGCTCATCCTCGGTAAGGTCCACATAGAGCGGGGTAAAGAAAGAAAAGCAGTTGCTGGGGTGAAACACAACGTTCAGTTCCGTAGCGACAGATTCCGAAAAAACGTCGTTTAGGGCTTCGGTGAGTGTTTCGAGTTGGGCTGGCTGCGCCCCCTCAGAGAGGGAACGCGCCATATTAAAATCAAACTCGCAGCTACCCAGCTTCAACAATTTATAGTCAGAACCATTCCGTTCGACTTCAGCATAGCGCAGCGTCGACTCATACAGGTCAACGCCGGCCCGCACAAAAGCTCCCATAGGGTATCCTCTGCTCCCTTCTTGTCACGTCCAGATTACTGACCCGGGAGCCACCTGAATGTACGAGGGATTATTATTCCCAACTGGCTGCATTGAGCAGCGTCACATCCGACAATAAAGTGCCAATTGAGTCGTCAGAATCCGGGTCTGCCAACAAATATGTTTTGACGCGGGATGTGTCGTTCGTTGAGTATGTAAACATCTTGCCGGTACGCGGCGAGTAAATCAGCGAATCGAGATTGAGTTCCATACCGAGTACGCTATCTCGCTTCATGCTAAAGACGGAATCCATCTTGGCAAAAAGCGCCAGCGAGTCGATTGTTGAAGGAAAACGCTCGTATTGTGATTCATACTGAATAGCAACCTGGCGCACCTGGTCCATACGTGCGCGGGTCAGTTCAGTCAATTCTTGTTGCCGTTCAATTTCTTCATACGGCTCTGTAATAGAGAGGTACAAGAAATACGACAATGCTGCGATCAAGACCCATAAAAGAATCTGAAGGCCTGTACGAAGGCTACCTGAAGCCATAATTCGATTTACTCCGGGTGGGTTTTGGTGGTACGGTAATTCGTTTTAACGCGTCGCGTGGGTGATAACGCCCCTGGTTGCGACGGATAATTGCATTTAAATGCTGGTGCGCACTCAAATGCATGTATTCTCGGGGTCCTACAAGAATATGAGCGTTGAAAATACTGGCCCTTCCTTCTAAATGCAACTCCCCTCGCGTGGGATGCGCGGTTAATTGACAAAACAAAGGTGAACCATGTGAAGTTTGAGGCTCATACCTGCGTGTGGTATAAAAAAAGACCACTTAGCTTTAAGATAGTTGCCCTGCCCGAAAATGAACACATCCACCAAAAAAATCACCCGTTTATTAATAAACATTGACCATGTGGCAACCTTGCGCAATGCACGCCGGGAGGCCTTTCCTGACCCGGTTCACGCTGCTGTACTCGCTGAAACGGCCGGCGCAGACGGGATTGTTTTCCACCATCGCGTGGATGAGCGGCACATCAATGAACGCGATGTGCGAATACTCAAAGAGGTTGTCAAGACGAAACTGGATTTTGAACTCTCCATGAATGAGGGGATCATTGCGCTTTGCTGTGAGATCCAGCCCCCATTGGCGACACTTGTCCCTGAAAAAAGGGAAGAAGTGACCACTGAAAGCGGGTTAGACATTATTAAACACAAATCGCGGATCAAAGCGGTTACCGCACAGTTGTTCGACGCCGGCATAGAGGAAGTAGCCCTTTTTGTCGACCCTGACCCTGCACAAATCGAAGCGGTTGCGGCAACGGGGGCAAACTGTATTGAATTGCACACGGGTGAATACGCTGTAGCTGCCTCCCATGCAGAACGGATGCGCCAAATCGAACGGTTGGCCGCTGCCGCAACGCAGGCGCATGCTATGGGCATTACCGTCCATGCCGGCCACGGACTCGATTACAGCAACTATGCCCTGTTCAAACAACACGTACCGTACATCAGCGAAGTGTCGATTGGTTTTGCGGTTATTGCCCGTGCCATGTTTATTGGTTTCGAACAGGCCGTACGCGAAATGTTACAAATTGTTAAAAACTGAATTTTTCAGGCGAATAAAATCAAACCCGTTTTGAGCAAGAATACCGAAATCCCCTCTCCCCACCGTAGCGGATATATCGCGCTGATCGGCAAACCCAATGTGGGTAAAAGCACGCTGATTAACGCATTGGTTGGGCAAAAAATGTCGATTGTTACCTCTAAACCGCAAACGACGCGGCACCGGGTACTCGGTATACATTCTACGGATGACTACCAGGCTATTTTCCTGGATACCCCCGGCGTATTGGAGCCCAAATACAAGCTGCACGCAGCCATGATGCGCAACGTCCACAGCGCGGCTGATGATGCAGATGTCATCTTAATGATTGTCGATGTACGCGATGACCCTAAAGACGTTATGGACCTGGGTGTTCTCAAAGGTAAGCCCGTCTTTCTTGTCATCAACAAAATTGACCTGATTCCAGAGAAAGAGGCGCTGCCTCTGGCTGAAGCGTACGCCGAGATGTACAATTTTGAAGGAATTATCCCTATTTCGGCGCTAAAAGGCGCCAACCTGGATCGGCTCAAATCACTCTTTCTCACCTACCTGCCGGCCGGCCCTCCCTTTTACCCCAAAGAAATGATCAGCGAGCACCCGGTGCGCTTCTTTGTTGCAGAAATTATCCGGGAGAAGATCTTTGAGTTTTACAGCAAAGAAATCCCTTATTCAACCCAGGTTAATATTACAGTATACAAGGAGCGGGAAAAGAAAAAGGACCTGATCGACGCTGAAATTGTTGTCGAACGCAATTCACAAAAAGGCATCCTGATCGGCAAAGGCGGAAGTGCGCTGAAACGCGTTGGCTCTGCGGCGCGCAAAGACATCGAAGCCCTCATAGACCGGGAAATCTTTCTACAACTCCACGTGAAGGTCCGCGAAGGCTGGCGAAATCATGACAATTTGCTCAAGTCTTTTGGGTACGGCAAACAATAGAACAGACCAAATCACACTGCTTTTATGGCCATTTCTTTTGAAACTGAACAGGAGCGCGAGGTCTGGGGCGTAATCAACGCAATCAATGAAGCCTGGGTAAATGATCGGGCCGAGCAAGTTGCGTTGCACTTGCACCCTGATTGTGTAATGACGTCTCCAGACTTTGATCAATACCTGCGCGGCAAGCAAGCCGTGGTAGACAGCTACATCGCCTACACAAAAATGGCACGCACCCTCGCGTTTGGTATCGCCAACGCAAGCGTCGACATTTTTGGCGATATGGCCATGGTCAATACTACGTTTGTTATGACCTACCAACTCGAAGGGAAAACCTACCAGAGTTCCGGACGCGATATCTGGACCCTGAAGCACGCAAACAACCGCTGGTACGGTATCTGGCGCTCACTGGCAGATATGCAGGAGGAGGCGTCCGGTTAAGGCATCCTAAACCCTTCGATGCGGACTTTCTATATCGAATTCACCTCTCTCAAGGGGCAAATTTGTGACGTCCTGTTACGATGTCGAGCGCTATGGTTGCATGTACAACCCCTTTTCCAACCTCCTGCGCGCCACCTCCGGCAACGCGGCTGATGCGTCAAAATGATGAAGCCGAAACGTACGCCGGCGTGGATACCCTTTGCGAGAAGCCAGAAAAAACGCGCCCTGCTCCACTTTCGGCAAACTCAATAATGCCCGGAAAGCAGCATCATCAGCCCGGATATCGTACATCTGCCTGATCACATTCAGCATCCACGCTTCGTCGTCAACGGGCACGGCCGGCATCTCCAACAAGAGTTGATCTTCTGCTGTCGGCTGGAGGATACTGGCTGGCTCCCAGCCGCCATCAACCCCATAGTGCGCGGTAAACGCCTCGTAAATCTGAATGGTACCGTTGACCTTGCCCTCATAAGAATGTCCTGCGATGTGCGGCGTCCCGATATCGACCAGCGATAGCAACTCCGTATCAATTTCGGGTTCGTATTCCCATACATCGAGAATAACTGCACCCAGGTGGCCGGCTTTAAGCACGGATTTCAACGCCTCATTGGATACGATAGCACCCCGAGCTGCATTAACCAGCCAGGCATCGGGCTTCATTTGCAGCAAACGCGCTTTGTCTAACAAGTGATGCGTTGCGTGCGCGCCGGTTTTGGTAAGCGGTGTATGCGTGGTAACAATGTCTGATTGCGCAAGCAGGGTGTCGAGTGAAACCACGGGAAACGGGTGTGTATGGCCTGGTTTATTGCCAAACTGAGGGGGATCGTTCACCAGTATCTGCATCCCCAGTGCCGGCAGGCGTTTTGCCAGACGGCCACCGATGCTGCCGGCGCCAACAATGCCAACCGTTTTCCCTTTCAAGGTGGTCTTTTGGCGCGCAGCAACCTCGTAGAGGGCTGCCAACACGTATTCAACAACAGATTCTGCATTACACGCCGGCGCGTGGTAAAACGGTACGTTACGCGACACCAGATAGGCTTTGTCTACATGATCAGTGCCTACCGTGGCAGAAGCCACAAATTGCACAGGGGTACCGGCAAGTAACGCATGGTCGACCCGGGTACCACTGCGAATAAGCAAAATGTCTATATAGTTTAGATCCTTAGCGGTAAGTCGATTCCCTTTACATAACGTAATATTTCCAAGATTCCCGAAAGCATCGGTTGCAAACAGAATCTTTTCTTCAGACAGGATATTAAACATATATATTACATATATTCATGTTAAGAATTGTTTTTGATTAGCAACTGGCCATTTAAGAATCCGAAATGGTTTGGCGATATCAAGCCTTTGTAAAAGCCCGCCTGTTCTTTGTTCAAAAGATATTCATTGAATTCGAAAGTAATTGACTTGACTCCCACCTTGAGACTCGGCTTGAGCCTCAAGCTAGTGAAACAAGCTCCCTAATCTTTCGTTAAGCAGGCTTTCTGAAAAATCGGCATGATATGTGCCATCAAAACTGCTTCATCGCAAATTGTTTGCAAGACCTGTCAAAACGGCATAAAAGCGACAATTTCGATGACTGAAGATGCCCTCAGAAACTTCCCAGTGCAATACCTTGCGTAACCTAGAAATAGATAAAACGCGTACCATCATCTTCACTGCAACGCTTGCTTTGTTGGTGTTAGGCTCAACGGGTGCATTTACCCAATTGATGCCAGAAAATGCAGAGCCAATGTTTGCAACGTCTGTAGAAGGCGTCGCAACCGACTCCCTGACAGCACCTGCTGACTCTGTATTTCAGGTAACGTTTGCAAGTACAAAAGAAGAAATCCAGTTGCGGCCTTACCAGTTGCCGCTTATTCCGGCTTCTTCTATAGATTCAGAAACCCTTTGGCTCGCCCGCTGCATTTACTCTGAAACCAATCGCCCTGAAGAACAGGAGCTGATTGCATGGGTAGTGCGCAACCGCGTAGAATCTACGTACAGAGGCAAAACAACGTACCGCAGGGTTGTACTCGACCCTTATCAGTTTAGCGCTTTTAACGCTGACTCGCCTAAATCGAGCTATTACCGTTCATTGATGCCATCACACAACCAGGATGGCTGGCAACGTGCGCTTACGATTGCCTACTATGTGCGTCTCGCACGGCCTGATTACCGGCCATTCTCTGCTGAGACCCTGCACTTTTACAGTGAACAGTCTATGGTTGGCCGCAAAAAACCCGCGTGGGCCTACGGCAGCCAACCAATTCAGACGCCTGAGCGTTACGCGCTCGACGAACGTCGCTTCCGGTTCTATGAGGGCATTTCCTAGCAGATCACTTACACTGGTCTGAGGCAACCTCACAAAATCAAAACGGGTTTCAGGAGCTATCCTGAAACCCGTTTTCTATTTTGGTCTGCTACCAATCCGTAATCAATGACGGACCCTGTAAGGCAGTACCTCGAACGTAAGCTACAACCCTACCCCGAGGCGTAACATCACGCCGTTCAGGAGTTGGGTATCAGTTGTTGAGAACGTACGGCCGGCTATCTGAAACTCACTGCCTGTAAACTCAGACAAACCAAATGTGTATTTCATTTCCGGGTAGAGCATAAACAAACCCATATCCAACTCGATACCAAACCCAAAGCCCCCGGCTACACTTACATTGTTCATCCCCTCAATTTCGTCGCGCGACCCCGATGGAAAGCGCAGCACTGGCCCGACCGTTATAAACGGGGTAAGAATCTCCATATTGAACCTGAAACGGAAATCAAGTGGGATTTCAAACAGGTTAATATTGAAGTTGTCGCGGAAGTTGGGATCTGCATCGTTGGCAAATTCAAAAATACTGCCGGCAGACATATAGCGCAGACCCGGCCGCAGGGCAAGTCCACCGATAGGCAGATCAAACCACAACTCAGCATGCCAACCAGCGGCATTTTCAAAGCTGGAGAGTCCGCCTCCCAGATCTACATCTGTGAGTTTGTTGAAATTATATCCTGCAGAAAACCCGATCTGGGCTTGAGCGATGGGCGTTGTGCAGAGGCCGAAGCCTACAAAAGCCAGTACGAGTACGGCTAATTTGCTGTGTTGCTTATTCATACGATATGCGGCCCGCGGGCCTTGTGTTAAGAAAAATACTGGGCAGGGAAGGTTGCAACCTGATTTTTACTGACGAGTTCTCACAGTGTTCACCCACCCAATTTATGGTTGACTATACAAGTTTGCGCATTGCAAGCTCGTTTGAAACCTCTCCAAAGAGGCAATTTCGCGCAAGTGTCCAGACTGCATAACGCAGGGTAGACCAGCTTTGTTACTGACAGCCAATCGGTTGCCAAGACCCGGCATAAGCCTGCTTCCACCTACATATTCTAACGACAATATGAAAATCGGCATTACTTGTTACCCCGTGTACGGCGGTAGCGGTGTTGTAGCTACTGAACTGGGCATTGCGTTGGCAGCTCGAGGCCATGAAATCCATTTCATTTCTTATGCACTACCCTTCAGGCTAGGTAAGTTAACCCCTAACATTTTCTTCCACGAAGTAGCCGTTTCATCTTATCCATTATTTGAATATCCCCCGTATGCGCTCACACTAACGAGCAAAATGGCGGATATTGCAAAACACGAGCAACTGGACCTGCTCCACGTTCATTACGCAATTCCTCATGCAACCAGTGCCGTATTGGCGCGACAGATTCTCGCGGAACAGGGTATTAATATTCCTGTCGTCACAACCTTGCACGGTACTGATATAACCCTGGTTGGCAGAGACCCTTCTTTTGAACCTGTAGTAACTTATTCCATGAATCAATCGGACGGCATCACGGCTGTTTCTGATTATTTACGCCAGGAAACCATCAATCATTTTGATATCAAGCGGGATATTAAAGTCATTCCAAACTTTATTGATACAGAGCGATTCCAGCGGCTGGATACCTCGACACTCAAGCAAGAACTCTGCCCGAAATGCGAGAAAGTGCTGGTGCATGTATCAAACTTTCGACCCATCAAAAATACCCTGCACGTTGTGGAGATCTTCCACAAGCTGCGGCAAGCCGGATTGTCTCTGAAGCTGTTGCTTGTTGGCGATGGCCCCGACCGGATGCCGGCTGAACGATTGGCCCGCAAACTGGGGATCTACAATGAGATTCGGTTTATGGGAAAACAGGATGCGGTTGAGGAGATTCTGTCTATCGCCGACGTTTTCATCATCCCCAGTGGCTCTGAAACCTTTGGGCTCGCGGCCCTCGAAGCCATGGCTTGCGAAGTCCCCGTTGTTGCCAGCAATATTGGCGGCTTGCCTGAACTTGTTGAAGATGGCAAAACTGGATTCTTATGCCCGGAAGGCGACATTGACGCCTTTGCAGAAAAAACAAGAATGCTGATTGAAAACGACGATTTGCACCATAAAATGGGCAAAGCAGCACGCGAGGCTGCCGTTGAGAAGTTTGCGAATGAGCACATCATCCCGCAATATGAGCAATTCTATCAGCATGCCATAGCTCAAAAGCGCGGCACTCCTTCGAATGGCAGGCTTACCGATTACATAAAAACTGAACAGTAGTCCCCTTTTCATTAAAATGCACCAATAAAAAAGGCACAGCATATTTGCTGCGCCTTTTACTACTGTATTGCGTTTCGTTTATCCGACCGGGTCTTTGATTTCAAAGTACTCACGCTGAACGTTGAAAAATGGCTGTTTGTAGAGCCGCTTACCTGTTGCTTTTGCCAGCGCATTCGCAAGCGCTGCAGCTACGGGAGGCAAGGAAGGCTCACCCAGCCCGGTTGGATCTATGCCGTTATCGACAAAGAACGTTTCAATCTCTTTCGGGGCCTGCGGATTTCTGATTAACTTGTAACGATTGAAGTTATTTTGATCAGGCGCACCATCTTCGAACGACATCGCGCTGTACATGGCGTGTCCGATGCCATCCACAATGCCACCCTCGATCTGATTGAGCGCACTGCCGGGATTAATAACGATTCCGCAGTCGACAGCACACCAAACTTTGTGTACCTTCGGCATGTTGTCTGCGATCACAACGTCGGCAATTTGCGCCACATACGAATTGTGACAAAAGTAAGCTGACACACCCCGATAAACACCAGGCGTATCAGCACCCCAGTTAGCTTTTTCCTTGATCAGGCGCAGCACACCGGCATACCGGGCCGCATCATAATCATTTCTCTCGCCAACAGGATTTGCAATGGCACGCTCAAAGAGGGCCAACCGGAAATCAATAGGATCTTTCCCAGCTGCTTCAGCAACTTCATCCAAGAACATCTGCTCAGCCCCTGCAATAAAGTTCGACCGCGGCGCACGCCAGGCGCCCGTTGAGACGTCAGATTCAAGCGTAAAATTCTCTGCCAGGTAGTTGTCAACTGTACCGGCAGGGAATCGGTTGGCAAACACAGGGCTTCCATGGATGCCGGCGCCACGCACATGGAACCCAATCAATTTATTGTCTTCGTCGAGTGCCGCGCGGTACATAACCTGGTAAGCCGGCCGGTAGGTCCCCTGCGTCATGTCGTCTTCGCGGGTGTACACAAGTTTGACCGGTACGCCGGCTTTCTGGGAGATCATTGCGGCCTCCAGGCCGAAATCTCCACCATACAGCCGACGGCCAAAACCACCGCCCATCCGGGTCATGCCAATGGTAATCTGCTCTTCAGACATTCCCAATAGTTTCGAAACCGAACTGCGGAGAAATTCTGGTGTCTGAATTGGCCCGTGTAGCGTTGCATGATCCGCCGTTACGTCGGCGAAGAAGTTCATGGGCTCCATCGTATTGTGGGCCAGGAACGGCGCTGCATACGTACGCTCAACAATTTGTGCAGCATTTGCAAAAGCCGCCTCCGGATCACCATCACGTCGCGCCGGCTCGGTGGTGCCGTTTTGCAACAGATCTGTCAGGCCAGCTTCATGATCAGCAGAGCTTTCCAACGCCCCGGTTGCCTCCCACACCACGTTCAGCGCTTTTTTCGCTTTCATCACTTCCCAGGTAGAATTACCCAGAATTACAATTTTCTCAGGAAAAGCGTTGATATCCGACCATTGCGGCTCAAACCCTTCAGGCGCTACGTTAATCGTAAAGATGTCATGGATACCGGGCATCGCACGGGCTTCCGCATCATCAAGGGATTTCATTTTCATCCCAAACGCCGGCGCATGCTCGATCATTGCAATCAGCATACCCTCAGCTTTGTAATCGATGCCATACAGCGGCTCACCCTTGATAATTTTGACCGCGTCAACGTTTTTCTGGCTCGTCCCGATGATTTTAAAGTCTTTCGGGTCTTTCAGCACAACTTCTTCAGGCACCGCCATGCCGGCAGCAGCAGAAGCCACACTGCCATATCCAATGGTTCTACCACTGCCTTTGTGTGAGATCACCCCCGCCTCAGTGGTCAGCTCTGCAACAGGCACATCCCAAGCCTTTGCCGCCGCGTCCAGTAGCATGCGGCGTGCTGAAGCGCCGGCCATACGCAGGCCCTTCCAGCCTTGACGGATTGACTGGCTTCCCCCGGCAAGCTGCCGACGAAACTTACCCGTATCCAATCCAGCCTGTTCAACCACCACATTTTTCCAATCCACATCCAGCTCTTCCGCCACAATCATTGGCATCGCGGTTTTTACATTCTGCCCAATTTCCGGATTCGGGGACATGATGGTAACGATGCCATCGTCACTAATTTTCAAGAAAGCATTTACGTTGTGCCATGCAGAAACGCCGCTTGCCTGTGCAGCAGCTGGCGTTGCAGACCAATTGAAGCCCAGCATCATGCCACCGCCTGCAAGGGCAGACGCTTTCAAAAATGATCGTCTGTTTACGGTTGTTTTTAGTACTGTTGAATTCATTGTAGCCACGGTAGTGAATCTCTTTGCGTGATAAGATTAGCCCATTTTTCCAGCTGCATCCTTGATAGCTGCCCGGATGCGGACGTAGGTACCGCAGCGACAAATGTTGCCGTTCATTGCGTTTTCGATCTCCTGATCGGTTGGTTTGGGGTTCCTTGCCAGAAAAGCGGCAGCGTTCATGATCTGGCCGGCCTGACAATAGCCACATTGAGGCACATCGTGTTCAACCCAGGCTTCCTGGAGCGGATGATCACCCGCTTCAGACAGGCCTTCAATGGTTGTGATCGGCTTTTCACCAACAGCCGAAACCGGCACGGAGCAAGACCGAACCGCTACACCGTCCAGATGTACGGTACACGCCCCACATTGGGCAATTCCACACCCAAATTTGGTCCCCACCAAATCCAGATGGTCGCGCAAGACCCAGAGCATGGGCGTATCTGGCAAGACGTCAACCTGGAGGGTTTTGCCATTGACGTTGAGATTAAATGTAGCCATAGTGATTGGATGTTATAAAAGCGTTGCTCGAAAAAGTTAGCACGGAGTTTATTAAGGTAGTAAAGGCGCAGGAAAGCGGCAATTACAAGACCGATGAATATTGGCGAGGTTGCCGCTTAAAACGGATATTTTGGCAATTTGTATCAAGCAAAGAGATGGCATTTTGTGGGAGATCAAAAAACGGCAACGCACGTGTTGCAAAGGCGCTACGTAAACCGGTAGGTATCCTTTATTTACAAAGCAACTGACAACCAGTACTTTGCGTGTACGGAATCACAAAACATCCTGTACCTCCCCTGCCCATGATCCGCATTATTCTTGTTGCTCTTGTCACCCTGGTCAGCGCTTGCCAACCGCGCCAGCATGCTGTTGAAATAGATCTGTCAGAGCTTACTGTAGCCGACATCCACAACGCGTACAATAATGGCGATTACACAGCAGAGCAACTTGTCGAAGCTTACATCGCGCGCATCCAGCAATTCGACCAGGCAACGGGCATGAATGCTATTGTGCTGATCAATCCAGATGCACGCGAAGATGCGCGTGCACTGGATATCGAACTGCAAAACAACGGTACGCTGCGCCCGCTACACGGCATACCGATGATTGTGAAAGACAATTACAACACCATCGGACTGCAAACAGCGGCCGGCTCGGTGGCGCTCAAAGGATTCACGCCAGACACCGATGCCTTTCAGGTAAGCAAGCTAAAAGAGGCCGGCGCGATCATCATCGCCAAATCGAACATGGCAGAATGGGCCTTTAGCCCGCGTCACACAGAAAGCTCGCTTGCCGGCACAACCCGCAATCCGTACAACCTGGCCCATGTGCCGGCTGGCTCAAGTGGCGGGACGGGCGCCGGCGTAGCATCAAACTTCGGCACCATCGGCCTCGGTACAGACACAGGCAATTCCATTCGCGGCCCCTCATCCCACAATGCACTTGTTGGCTTTCGCTCAACCCTCGGCCTTACCAGCCGCGAAGGCATCGTCCCGCTCTACCTGCGAAACGATGTTGGCGGCCCCATGTGCCGTACAGTTGAGGATGCTACCCGTGTGCTGGAAGTTATCGCTGGACATGATCCAGCTGATCCCGTCACAAAATATAGTGAAGGCAAAATTCCAGAGAACTATATGCAGTTTCTGCAGCCAGATGGCTTACAAGGTGCGCGTATTGGCGTACTGCGGGCACTAAGTGACGACGACCCACACCCCGAAGTAAATGCCTTGTTTGAGCAGGCCATTGAAGATTTGCAGCACCTTGGGGCCGCGATAGTAGACCCTGTGCAAATCCCTGACTTTGCTTCGTTGCGACAAAATCAATGGTGCGCAGCGTTCAAAAATGACCTGGAAGAATACCTGGCCACATACGTAAAGCGTGATTCCATCCAAACACTCGAGGATGTCATTGCCTATGGCGGCTACTCAGCGTTTGTAGGTGACGGACTCAATTATATGCTGGAAAATGAAGGGAGAAGTGAAGCACCCAACATTGCCTGTAAAGATCCTTTCACGGATGCGCTTCGCATCGCTTTCAGAGAGGCAATTGAAAATGAAATGGATCGATTAAACCTGGACGCCATCGTATATCCGAGTTGGAATCATCCCCCTTCCCTGCTCGACGATTTTATGGAAGGCTACAAAGGCGACAATTCGCAGATTATCTCGCCGCATACCGGGCAACCCGCGTTTACGGTGCCGATGGGCTTCACGACAGGCAATCTGCCGGCTGGCCTGCAGTTCCTTGGTCGCATGTTCGACGAGCCGACGCTCATTAGACTCGCGTATGCCTATGAGCAAGGCACCCGCCACCGCAAACCGCCTGTATTGGAATAACTGTCCTGATCAATCTGCCTTGCTCAAGAAAACACGGGCTGCAGAGTGCTCACCGTCAGCTACAATAAAATCATCACGCCCGTCTCCGTTCAGATCGCCGGCAACCATCCCCCACGGGGTGCCGACGTCGTGCAATGGCAACGCCTGTACGGGCCCCTTCCCGCCGAGCAGCATCAACACTTCCTGATTCCAGCAACCGATGAGGGCATCGTCATATCCGTCTGCGTTTAGATCACCAACCACAATTTGTTTTGCCCCACCTGCCATATCGAAAGGAGAGAAAGCCGCTTCCACCAGGTGTCCTTCAGCAGATTGCAAAAATAGCTGAACAGACTGCCGGCTGCCTGCTGAAGCCGCAACCATGTCGAGCCTGTCGTCGCCATTAAAATCAGCGAGATCAACCGCAAACGGCGAAGAAGATGCAAGAAAGACCGGTTGCTGAAAAGTCATTTCACCGTCCTGTGCCTGCAGGATCACCCCTATTTCCGACGGATTGGGTGTGACGATATCGGGCAGTTGATCGCCATTCACATCGCCTATCGCAAAGCCTCGGTACGGATCTCCACCTACATTGATTAAACGGCCTTCAGACGCAAACTGGCCGGCGCCCAATCCTGCTAACACCAGGATACCCGCGCCATTTCTGTGGTCAATCAAAATATCCGGGCGGCCATCCTGATTCATATCTTTGAGGCCGGCCATGTGCGGATGCGGCGCTACGGGCACCTGCAATGGCGAGTTTTCAGCTGCTGCAAAAGCGCCTGTACCATCACCATTTAAGAGGGTAAGATAAGTTGTCTCATGGTTGGCAATTACGAGATCATCATGGCCATCACCACTCACATCGCCGGCCATAACACTTGTCGGATTTTCTCCTGCGTTTGTCCGCCCCATTCGGGTAAACGTCCCTTTGCCATCTCCAGCAAAGAGTACCAGTTCATCAAATGATTCGTTTACCACGGCCAAATCGAGATGGCCGTCGCCATTTGCATCGAGCAGTGTCATCGCCGACTGTCCTTCCGATAATTCGAGGCAAGCCCGGTCATAGGTTAGCGTGCCGATACGCACAACATCGGGCTCACAACCAGCGGATAGTGACAGTGCTGAAAAGATTAAGCTGCTCAATACGTGCATGCGTCGTCGCCTTTTGAATGGTAAGGAGTCGTGGGTTCTTAACGATTCTATTAAAACAGACAACCCAACGCGGCTTTAGTTGGCATGCCGCTGGAAAAAACTGCGTGCTCGACATGGTGTTGCTTCCAGCCCGTCACCTGGCGCCAGGGGGAAGCAGGGCCATGCTAACTGCCCGCCCAGATCCTTCGCGCTGCTCACGATGACGTGGGGGAAAGCAGATCGCCTGTCCTTAATCTGTAAATCGCTATTGCACTATCTGCAAACCCGAGATCCTTCGTGAGCGCAGAACGAGAGGTGTAAAACGGACTCCTATCCCTCATTCGACAATCGGCATTCGACAATCGGCATTACACAAAAAGCAGCCGGCTCCCGCTGAATGAACAACGGGAGCCGGACCGCTCTTTCCTCTATATCACTTGCTTAACTGGAGGAAAAGTCGTGGACTAGGTTCTGAACAGGTACTGGAATTTGAAGAAGAACTGCCGGCGTGACTCCTGCAAGAACCGCGAGGCGTCTTGTGTGCGGCCCGGGAATGTGTTGTAATCATGCGTTGAGCCAATGTAGAAGGCTGAGAACGGGTTGATACGGTACGTCAGCAGGGGATCTACCTCAAGACGCTCGGCAAAGTCGTTATACTGCACCACGGTGCGCAGGAAGAGCCGGCGAGAGAACTGGTAGTTCGTCCGTACACGCAAAATGTATCCGCTGAAGAAGTTTTCTCCAGTGTCGCTGTCTTCTAGGCGAGAGTAGCTCAACGTTGGTTCGAAGCTTAGCCGGGAAGTAGGACGAATGGTCGCGAATGCCGCATAGTTGAATGATTTACCCAGTTCAGGTGTATCCACATTGCGGGCGATAGCCTTACCTGTCTCCAGTTCGACACCAAGCTGGATAAACTCGCTGAAGTTGCTTGCTGCAAAAAAGTCCCACTCGTGGATGCCATCAAACTCGGTACCGCGGAATAGCTCACGCTCAGCGGAATAGCCAACAAAGGCGCGAGACTGGGCTTTCATCTGGACAAACATCCCGATGAATCCAAAATCTTCTTTTTGCAAGCCATCAAAATTCCACTCGCGGCCAAAACCGGCACGTGGACTGATGCGGTCGATGAAGTTGATCTTTTCAGGGTAAATATTGAACCCGTTGAAGAAGCCAAAGTCGCGGACATTGTTCTGGCGGATAAAGCCATTGTCAGCACGGAATGTTGGGCTGAGTTGCTCATAACCAACTTCGAACCAGTAGTGCCGACCGTCACGCAGGAATTCGAACGTCATGGCGTGGCCATTATACGTTTCACCATCCAATGCAGCCGTATGGTTGCCATTGTCGAAGGTCTCGTCATTAAATCCTTCACTCAGGGTGGGGTCATTGACTTCTTCCGTGCGGCTACCGACCCACTGCGCGTTGATCAGATACTGCGTAGCAATACGCCAGGTGGCATCCAGCGATACGGTTGTACCCCCTCCCCCTTCATCTTGCCGGCGATCTGTTACCAGGCCACCGATATAGGAGTTGTTTTCAAAGTTGTGTTTAACGCGGACAATATTCGAGAAGCTCTTGCCGACGTTGACCAACTCACTGCTTTCCTCAAAAGGCATCAGCAACGGCGAGGTATTGTCGCGTGCGCCGATGTATGCAACGTTGGTTTTTCCAAACCGGCCGGTCATTTTATTGGCGACAATCGGGTCGTTAATCGATCTGGTGTACACCGTTTGCACTTCGGTATCGAAAAGGTCGCTGCCTTCCTGGAAAAACGGCCGGCGTTCCGGGAAGAAGAGTGCAAAAGTAGAGTTGGCATCAATCTGGGCGACATCCGCTTCAATCTGGCTAAAGTCCGGGTTGATTGCGAGGTCAGCGGTCAGGTCAGAAGTAATACCATACTTCACGTTGAGTGAAGGGTCGGTATTAATACGATCACTGTCAAAACCAGAATCTGGATTGTCAAAATCATTGAGCTGGCTTGCCTGGGTGCCAGTGAAAGCCGGCAGAATTTCGAGGTTGCCGGCAGAACGCACGCCCTCAATCCCTTCAATAGAACCAAACTGACAGGCCCAGCAAGGATTGTCGCGGCTCATGGCTGCCCAGGAATACGTATTACGGCTATCCCGAGGATGGGTGATCCACACCGTAGCGTTCCACGTCTGGATGTCGGTTTCGGGGAATCGAAGGCTCCGGAAAGGGATCTGCATTTCAACCTGGTACCCGCCTTCGTGTACGCGGCCTTCGGACTTGTACACCAGGTTGAAGCCAAGGTCTTCGTTGTTACGCGTTATCCGAGTATCACCCTGAATACCCAGCGGATTGGCAGCGATGAAATAGACTTCCTGTGCATCACCATTGGTGTCGATTGCGAGGCCAACGTAATCGTCTTGCCAGATCGCATCCCGGTCACTGTAATTCACCCGTATGTCTGCCGGATTGTCTTTGATATCAAATGCTACATACAGATTTTCATCATCGTAGGTAAAGAAGGCGGCAATATCGATGGGCGGCCGGGCCTGTTCTTCGGGGAAGGTTTCAGAAAAATTCTCAGCCCGGGCAGCAGCACGCCAGCCGGCTTCATCGATTACCCCGTCGATATTGATTTCTCCGGCACGTTTGGAAATGTAGAGGCTCGGCTTGAAAGCCGGCTCAAATGGGTCGTCTGTTTCAGGGACAACAATCGGATCTGAAGACGCCAATTGGCCCAATACAGTGGTTGGTGCAGCAGCAATCAGGAACAGGCTGCAGAAGAGCAGCAGAGAGCGGAGAGGTAATATCCGTCGAGTCATAGGTCTGGAAGTCTTGGCGAACGTTGCGTTCATGCTGGGTGAATAGAATCAGCAAGTGCTAATATTTTAGCAGAGGCTACGGGGCCTTCTCTAGAATTGTTACAGCCTTTTCTCAGGGTATTTTCTTATGCCCTAAACCTTCATCCAAATGCTGCTTTTTTAGCACATATACAACGATTTGCTTCCAAACTAAAATTTTACTCCCCGCCGGCTTTTCCCGAATTACGAAAGAAAGACACCAGAGAAACGGCAGTCCATACGGCCTCGAGTACAACAAAAGGGTAATACGCAATCATCCAGGAGGCTAAACAAGCAAGGCCGGCGCCCATCACATTGAGGCCGGCGTACAGTTTCCCATTGTTAGGAATCTTCCCCGTTACATTGAGGGCATACGCCAGGAGCAAAATACCTACACCGATACTACCAATTAGCTGGTCTGCTGTCATAAGCTGCTACGTACTACACTGATTTAAAAGACAGGTCGATTTACTGCGCGCCGGCCCCGCCATATTCAATCAAAAAAGGATTTGATACCCGCTCCCGCCCTACTGTTGTGGACGGTCCGTGGCCCGGGAATATCTGCATGCTGTCTTCAAACGGCATGATTTTCTGAAAAATCGACTGCATCAGGGTCGGCAAAGAGCCTTGCCACAGATCTGTCCGGCCAATAGAGTCGTAAAACACAACATCACCGGCAATCATAAATCCGTGCGTTTTATCAACAAAGCAGATCGACCCCGGTGAGTGGCCCGGCGTGTGTAAAATGGACCACTTTACACCACCAAAACTGATCAAATTGTCTTCTGTTAGAAAAGAAGCCGGCGCAGGCGGCTGTGGCATCGCTGTACCGAACATCTGGGCATGCATTGGTGCCTGCGCGAGTAGTGGTTCATCTGCTGCATGCATTTGAAAGCCCATCCCAAACGCATCAACCATCGCCTGGCACCCGAAGATGTGATCGATATGGCCGTGGGTTAGCAACAGGTGTTTTACTTTGAGGCCCTGGAAAGAAATGTATTGCAAAACTTCCTGCACTTCAGTCTCTTCATAACACGAAGGGTCGATAATAACTGCTTCGCCATTGCTGTGGCATACAAAGCAGTTGGTTTGGAAAGGATTGAAGGTGAATGATTTAATATTCATGTTTTGCTAATACAAGCCAATTAATAAGATATGCCGGGTTGCGAAACTTGTAACTTACTGACGCAGAATTGGTCCGCCATACATTGAATTGCTTGCGAGGAAAGACCTGTTAAATCCCTTTCCTGTTCCCTGCATGAACCTGTTGCCCTTCTGGTCGTAACTCTTCAGATGGGAAATTTCGCGCTTATCTTTGGCCTGCTGGTTGCCGTGTTACTGGTGGTCGACTGGTATGTATACAAACACTGGAAAGCTTTTTTACAAACGGCTCCGCGGCTCCGCTGGACGCGGCCGTTTTACCTCGTCTTTATGTATCTGATGCCGGCAGCCTTGCCGGTCTATTTCTACTTTTCGCGTTGGTGGGAAGTTGAGCCCAAGCTGTTCCGCGCGCTCTTCATCGGCTTCTTTGCCCTCTATTACCTGCCTAAATTTGTGATCGCGATTGTCCTTGGCCTGAAAGATCTGGGCAGGCTGGTATTCTGGTTATTCCGGTGGTTTCAAGAGCAACTTGGGGTTACGAGCAACGAAAATCCTGCTGATGCTGAGCAGCTCGACCTGACCGACATGAAACGACTCAGCCGGCGGGAATTCCTGGGCAAAATTGGGTGGAGCGCCAGCACCGTACCGTATGTTGTAACCGGTTATGGCGTTTTTCGCACGTTATACGACTTCAATGTCCAGCGCATAGACATCCCTTTGCCCAACCTGCCCAGCGCATTTGATGGCATACGGATAGTCCAGCTGTCAGACATCCACGCCGGCTCGTTTTTCAGCCAGCGCCCCATGCTTGAAGTGGCCGACATCATTGGCGGCATCAAGCCGGATGTAATCGCTATTACCGGCGACTTTGTAAACAACAACGATGAAGAGCTTATCAGAATCATGCCGGCGCTGAACGGCTTGGACGCCCCACTTGGCGTCTATGGCTGCCTTGGCAACCACGACCATTACGCAAACACACCCCTGGTTATTGATCGGCTCCGCAACAGCCCGATTAACCTGCTTGTCAATGCCCGCCAGACCATAGCACTCGATGGCGAGCGGCTGCACCTGCTGGGCACAGACAATACAGGTTTTAACCAGCAATACGCCGACCTGCCCTTGGCACTCGAAGGTATTGAAAACCCGGAGGACCTCCACATTTTACTGGCTCACGACCCCACGTTCTGGGACAACCATGTACGGCCCAATTTTCAGCAAATCGACCTCATGTTGTGCGGGCACACCCATGGCGGCCAGGTTGGTATCGAGGTTGGGCCACTCCGGTGGAGCCTTGCCCGGTTTATGTACAGCCGCTGGGCCGGCCTCTATACGGAGCCACGGGAGCCAACGGGGCAGCAGCAGTTTTTATACGTTAATCGTGGACTTGGTACTGTTGGCCCGCCACTTCGCTTTGGCATCCGCCCCGAAATCACAGAGCTCACCCTCCGCCGTGTTTGAGCCGGCCCTGCTTGCAACAATGCACAAGTTGTTCGTGTTGATATAGTTTTAGTACAAGTCTCGCATCCCTGCTTCTAATCATGGTAAAACAGATCCACAGACAAATCCTGCGTATGCTGCCCGGCCCATTTCTGGGATGGTTGGCAACGCTCATTTTTCTGTTGATCATGCAGTTTCTGATCCGGTATTTGCCAGACCTCGTCGGACGTGGCCTGCCGGTGAAGGTCATTTTTGAGATTGTGATCTACAACCTAGCCTATATGGTGGTGCTCGCAGTCCCGATGTCGGTGCTCATTGCGACCCTGATGACGTTTGGTAAACTGGCAGAAGCCAACGTCTACACTGTTTTAAAGAGCGCCGGCGTGTCGTTGATGCAGTTGATGTGGCCGGTACTCATTGTGAGTACCCTCCTGGCTGCACTTATGTGGAATTTCAACAGCAATATTCTACCCGCTGCCAATTACCGGGCCAGTACCCTCTGGAAAGATATCCGCAAGAAAAAACCTGGCTTTGAGCTGTCACCGGGTGTTTTTTATAATGGCATCGACGACTACAGCATTCTTGTCCAGGAGCTGCCAGCGGAATCCAATGAGATGATCGACGTGGTGATTTTCGATTACTCAGCCGGCAACCGCCAACAAGTCACCATTAAAGCTGAACGCGGTGAATTGCGTCCCCAGGAACACAACAACACCGTTGAATTGGTGTTGCATAACGGAGAAATGCACCGCATTATCCCAGCAAAAAGCCGTAAAGATGTACCGCGATATGAGCGCCTGAAATTCAAAGAGCATCACCTCAGCCTCGACCTGTCTGAACTCAGCTTCGAACGCAGCGATCCTGAAGATGGGTACCGTTCCGATCGCACCATGCCGAGCCATCTGATGATCCGGTATGTGGATTCACTCAATACCAGCGTTGGCCTCCATCGGGAAAAAATCCAGCGTGCCGGCCTACGCTTTCTTGCAGATTCAACCTATGAGATCTCCAGCGATCAACCTGTACCGCTACCTGAAGCGGCAGACGGCACAGCAGCAGGCGAAGGTCGAACTGCAGCACAAATAGAAACCACAGGTGCAACAAACACAGCAGCATCCAATACAGCTCCGGCCTCACAACCGAACGCTCAAACCAGACGGGTTGCGTTGCGCGGTCTGACCCGCCCGCAACAGGTGGAAGTGTATGAGGCAGCTTTAAACAATGTCCGCGCAGCGCGCACGCACGTGGATAATGTAAAACGCAGCATTGAATGGGAGTCTGAGCGGGCGAATCGGTACCAGGTAGAGATTTACAAGAAATACTCTATTGCTGTCGCCTGTATCATTTTTGCGCTTATAGGCATCCCGTTGGGCTTGAGTATGCGACGAGGTGGCCTCGGCGCCGTGGGCGCAACAGCGCTGGGTATTTTCATGTTCTATTGGGTGACCCTCGTACAGGGTGAAAAACTTGCAGATCGCGGCAAACTGGAACCATGGGTTGGCATGTGGGGCGCCAATATTGTAATGTTGGTCATCGCGAGTTTGTTGATAGCGTTTGTACTGCTGGACCTGCGTGCCCGCGCGTGGTTCAAAAAAAAGCCGGCAGCACCCACGCAGCTTGAAGAAGAATAAAGTGCATGCTTTACCTGGTCCCCACCCCCATAGGCAACCTGAAAGATATTACGGTCCGCGCACTGGACGTGTTAAACAGCGTTGACCTGATTGCCTGTGAAGACACGCGAACTTCTGCAAAGCTACTCGGCCACTACGACATTCGCGTTCCCCGCACCAGCTACCACGACCACAATGAACGGGGGCGTGCACCACAACTCATCGAAAAAATGCAGGCCGGCCAGCGTGTTGCATTGATATCAGATGCTGGCTCACCCGGCATATCAGATCCTGGTTTTTATCTGGTGCGGGCGTGTATCGAAGCTGGCATCAAGGTAGAAGCCCTGCCTGGCCCAACAGCTATTGTCCCCGCCCTGACCATTAGTGGGTTACCCTGCGAGCGGTTTGTGTATGAAGGATTTCTGCCGGTAAAAAAGGGCCGGCAGACCCGGCTAAAGCAGCTCGTTGAAGAGCAGCGCACCATGGTTTTCTACGAATCTCCGCACCGGATTCTGAAAACTTTGACTAACTTCGAGGCAACATTTGGCCCCGAGCGCCCTGCCGCCGTGGTCCGTGAAATATCCAAAACCTTTGAGGAAGTTCAACGTGGCTCCCTCGAAGCGTTAAAAAAATACTTCTCGGAGAAAAATAAGGTGAAGGGTGAGTTCGTTATCGTGGTGGGCGGCAAACGCTAATTGCGCAACTATAGAAGCTGCAATGCGTTGCAACGCGAGCTTTTTTTGGCTTTTGGCCTTCTTTTTAGTTCGATCGACCCGTCTGTTTAGGCATTGGTCGTCGCCCGCAACAGGGTCCATTCCCTTGTCCCGGCATTAATCCAACAGTTCGTCCTGGTGTTGAACTGGTCAATTAAGTGGATATCGATCCACGTTCCTAAAGAACCATGAATGTTAACTGGAAACTGACAGAGCGCATTGTAGCAACGGTCGTATTTGTTTGGGCCCTCGTGCTTTATCTCCTCACCGTTGCCCCAACTGCTTCTTTCTGGGACTCGGGTGAGTTTATTGCCATAGCCAACCGCCTCCAGGTATCACACCCCCCTGGTGCGCCGTTTTACATGCTCGTGGGCCGGTTCTTTTCGATGTTTGTGCCAACGGAGTACATCTCACTGGCTGTAAACCTTGTTTCCGTCTTTGCCAGCGCATTTACAGTGCTCCTTACACACCTCATTATTGTACGCATTGCACGGGAGTGGGCCGGCAAAACGCCATCTTTCCACACCAAAATCACCATCCTCGCCGGCGGATTTATTGGTGCCCTGACTTTTGCCGCTACGGATTCTTTCTGGTTCAACGCAGTTGAGGCCGAGGTTTACGCCCTTTCAATGTTCTTCACCGCCATTGTGGTCTGGCTCATTATGAAGTGGAGCGAATTGGCCCGGCAGGAAGAACAAATCACCTCAGGCAAACAACATCCCTTTGGCCTAAGTGCAAACCGTTATCTGGTATTGATTGCGTATCTCTTTGGCCTCGCCATCGGGGTTCACTTGTTGAACCTGCTCGCCATTTTCTTCATTGCGCTGATTTTCTACTTTACCGAGTTCTACCGGGATGGAGTAGATCGGCAAACAATGATCCTGGGCATATTGCTCACCGGCGCTGTTTCAACCTTAAGCTTTCTCGCGATCTACCCGGGCATTATCACCTGGTTGCCCGGCTTTGTTGGCTCAAGCTTTTCGCCTACCCTGACCCTCGTATTCATTGTGGCTGCGATCGTTTTTGGCGTGTACTTCACCCATATGCGCAACATGCAGGTTACCAACCTGGTCTTCCTCTGCATCGCGGTCGTGTTTATTGGCTACTCGAGCTACGCATTGATCTTTATTCGCAGCGCCTCCAATCCACCGATCGATGAAAACGATCCGGAAGATGCTGAGTCGATTGTATCCTATTTGAAACGCGAACAGTACGGTTCAACGCCATTGCTTACGGGTAATACGTTTGACAACGCTACGCAGCAAATTGACCCGAACGAAGAAGTACTCTTCCCACGCCGGCATTCCCCAACACCGCTGCACATGCGGTACTATGCCCAGTTTGACTCAGATTCAGAGTATTTCTGGAAGTACCAGGTAAACAACATGTACTTCCGGTATTTCCTGTGGAATTTTGTTGGCAGGGCCAGTGACATACAGGATGCGCCGGCCATAACGGGTATATCTTTTATAGATCCGCCTGAATATAGTGCTGATCGATATGTGCAATCCCCAAGCGAGAAGCATTCGCGCAACGTCTATTTTGCCCTGCCCTTGTTACTCGGACTATTTGGAGGGGTCTACCATTTCAGGCGGGACTGGAAACGTGCCTTCAGCGTTTTTGTCCTGTTCTTTGTCACAGGCATAGGGATTATTCTATACCTGAACCAAACGCCCTATCAACCGCGCGAGCGCGACTATTCCTATGTGGCGAGCTTTTTTGCCTTTAGCATATGGGTTGGCATTGGGGCCACAGGCGTGCTACAACTTGCGCTAGAGGCACTAACCTCCAAAGAAGGCCGATCAAGCGGTATGATCAGCAATGCGCTCTACGGCATAGCTGCGCTGCTCTTCCTCTCAGTGCCCCTCTGGATGACCATTCAGAATTACAAAGACCACGATCGCTCAGGCCGATATGTTGCACCAGAATATGCGTACAACATGCTCATGAGTGTCGAAGATGACGCTATCCTGATAACCAATGGCGACAATGACACCTTCCCGCTGTGGTACTTACAGGAAGTTGAAGGTGAGCGCCAGGATGTACGCGTGGTAAATATCTCGCTGCTCAACACGCCATGGTACATCAAACAGTTGAAAAACCAGTACTCGCGGGACTCCGCACCGCTGCCTATTTCGATGTCTGATGAACACATCGAAAACCTCGAAATCATGCCTTGGAAACCCGATCAGTTGAGTCTGCCAGTAGACATCGAGGGAATGTTAGGCGGTAACGAGGTGCCCATTGCCATCGAAGACACAAGCCTGCTTGAGTCTCCGATGACGTGGCAGCTCAACGGCCGGCCTTACAGCGATCAGTTCAACCTGCTCTATATCTCCGACCAGGCACTGCTCGACATGCTGATCACCAATGCCAGAAATGGCTGGCAGCGCCCGTTCTACTATGCTGTAACGGTAAGCCAGGATGGTCAGCTGGACCTTGAGAATTACTTCCAACTCGAAGGTCAGGCGTTTCGCGTTGTGCCGATCAAGCACAACGAACTGCTTGGCCGGGCCATCCCAAGCATCACAGCAGAAAATCTCAAGAAGTTCAAGCTTACCAACCTGAACAACCCGGATGTTTATTATGATGAGAACATCCGACGCATGGTTGACAACTACCGCAATGTGTTTGTCCAAACGGCGCAAACCATGTTTATGCAAGGTGACCGCGCCGGCGCAGTTGAATTGCTCGACTTCCTGATGGAGAAGATTCCTTATGAAGTGATACCGGGTACGGAACGGTCGCACCTGATTGTGGCCCGTGCTTTCCAGCTTGCAGGCGAGAAAGAGAAAGCGGTCGACATATGGCAGAAAGCAGAACCCCTCGTACTGGAAAACCTGACGCGCGCCCAGACGCAAACAACCCTCGACCAAACTGCCCGATTTATGCAGATGATGCAAATCGGTTATATGGAAGTAGGTGACTACGAAGCCGCTGCAGCTTTCACCAACAAAATTGCAGAAGCAATTGGTGATGAATCGTATAGAAGAACGGCGGCCGAATTTGAGGCAGACAGCAAGCGGCTTTTCTCTGCCCCTGCCAGTGATACAGCAGCAGGCAACTAACGCATAGCCTCTCCCTGCTTTCAAGCTTGCCGGCTCTGATCTGTCCAGATCGGGGCCGGCTTTTTTATTTTACCCCTTTAATGAAAAAATAAAAAGCCCTTTTTCAGCTTAAAACGGTCATTTTTCACACGAATTAAAATTAATTGTAAGAGAATGCTTCATTAAGGTTGACAGATTCACACAATCTCAATATAATAGTACCTTGGCGGGATATTTCCTGTCGAGTTTTATAATTACCCTGAACTCTCACCCTTTCACCCGGGGCGTCCTGCAGTATTTGCTCTTCGGACAGGACGGACGGACACAATTTTTTAAAGGAGGCACACCCTATGTCTGCTTACAATGGTATCGTCAAATGGTTTGACGCTAAAAAAGGCTATGGTTTTATAGTACACCCGGAAGACGGGAGCGACATCTTCGTACACTACTCTCAGATTCATACGGAAAAACGCTTCAAGACACTTCGTACTGGCGAAACTGTGGATTTTGACCTTGTGCAGGGCCCTAAAGGCTTACACGCCCACAATGTAGCGCCGCAGGAGGACGAAGATGCTGAAGCGATTGAAGAACATGAAGTTGCTGTAATGTTATCGGAGTAACGCTCCCCTCCCACAGATTATCCTGTACCATCACCCTGCTCATTGTTTTTCCTGCATACAGCACCTATTTTCCGAGGTGGATGGGAGAAGTGCAACCTTTACATGCCAGATGCGTGTACTCAAACTTCCCTTCCATGGTGCTGAATCGTTGAATATTGCGGTAGAAAACCAATGAGTTTTTCTTTTTCCGATGAAGAAATAGAGCGCATTGCAGCCGTCCTCGGGGTTGAACCCAAGCAGGACAATAAGCTGGTGCGTTTTGAATTATCTGATGAGGAAAGTGGACGTAAGATTTCGCTGGAAATCCTGACCGAGCTTGAAATGCCCGAGCAGCTTGCAGAAGGGCAGCCCAATAACCTCGTCTCTGTCATTACCCCAAATTCTTTCCTGCAATTGCAGGGATGTACAGGGTTTATTTCCAGCCAGGAATTGGGAGAAATCATTTTTGTTGCCCGGCATTCCGGCCGAACAAGTGGCCTGGTTGTAGAACGTGAAGCGTTCTCCTCACTCTACGCCCATGTTGACGAGCGCCTGTTGTCTACCGACTTCGAAAAGCTCCCCCCTGAAATGATTATGAGTAGCGTTGCCCTCTCCATGACAGAGACGCTGTTCCAGGATCTAAAGTAGTGCCCCCCTCTGCTACCGACGCCCGGATTGTCGTATCCAATACGCATCCACAACGCCACCTGGAAGAAACCACCTTGCACAAGCTTGTAGCACTTGCGTGCACCGGCGAAAACTTCAGCCTTGAAGACCTCAGCATCGTACTGAGCGACCACGCTACCGTGCGCGAGCTCAACGTCTCCTACCTGAACCACGACTACAATACGGACGTCCTTTCTTTCCCCCTCAACGATCCTGAGGTCTCTCAAACCGTAGACGGCGAGATCTATGTAGACCTGGATACTGCAGCAGAAAGATGCGCAGAATTTGGGGTTACTTTTGAAGAAGAAGCTTGCCGGTATGTTGTCCATGGCCTCCTCCATCTGATGGGATATCTGGATGATACAGCCGAAGGCAAAGCAACCATGCGATCGCGGGAAGATTTGTACCTGGCTATGTTGCGCAAATCGTAACGAAATTGCAACATTACCTGAGCTATCACTTCAACAAATTTAACAAAATGACCCTAAAACAAGAAAAACAGGGCATTGCTGAGTACCCTAACTTTTTAAGGGCAAATCCCCTCTTTTTTTCTTGATAACATTTTCTTATTGTGTCTTCACCTTGTCTTCAAAATTCCTTTTCACCACATCATGTCATAGGAGGATTGCTTATGGATACTCGAATCACAGCGCGTCATTTCAGTGCCAGCGAGAAGCTCAAGACGTTTGTCAATAACCGGGTAGGCAAACTTGAACGCTTTTACGATGGCATTACCGACGCACGTGTAATCCTGAGTAAACACAATGCCGCAGGCGGATCAAAAATCGCCGAAATCACAGTCAATGTTCGGCGTAACTCACTTGTAGCCCAGGAAGAGGCGGTTACATATGAAGAAGCGATAGATCGTTGCGTTCGCCGGCTTCGTAGACAGATATTGAAATACAAAGGAAAAAGAAGAGGCTGATCAATCGTCAGGAAGAAAGTGGATCGGCCCCTTACCTCGAAGGAATCGGTCCACTTTCTTCGCCCCTCTCGCACATCAAAGCGTTCCGGCCTTTTAGCCTTTTGCCAGTGTAGTCCCCTTCAGCTTGCTCACAACCCGTTTCACAGTATCCGCCTTCTGCAAAATATAGAAGTGCACACAAGGCAAATCTGCGTTTAACAACTCCTCAGCCTGCCGTAGCGCCCATTCCACGCCAATATCTACCACGTGCTTTGGGTCAGCCTCTTCAACCTCTGCAGCCAACGCCTCAGGAATCTCAAGAAAAAACCGTTTCGGCAACATTTGTAACTGCCGCTTACTCGTCATGATCTTGAGCCCCGGGATAATGGGCACTGTGATCCCTACCTCCCGGCAACGCTCCACAAAACTGAAGTAGTGATCGTTATTGAAAAACATCTGGGTGACCACATATTCTGCCCCAGCATCTACTTTTCGTTTCAGGTTTAGGATATCCCAGGTAAGGTTGGGCGCCTCAAAATGCTTCTCAGGATAGCCGGCAACGCCTACACAAAAATTGGTTGGCATACCGTCAATGATGTCTTCCAGGAAATGCCCCTGATTCATATCATCTACCTGAGCCACCAAATCGCCAGCGTAGTGATTAATCGATCGGCTTTTATCCACCCGCTTCTCCACTTGCATTTCATCCCCACGCAACGCCATAATATTCTGGATCCCCAGATAATTCAATTCGATAAGCGCATCTTCCGTCTCTTCTCGAGTAAATCCATGACAAAGCAGGTGCGGGACGGGCTCAATATTAAACCGGTGTTTGATGGCTGCACAAAGCCCAAGGGTGCCCGGACGCTTCCTTTTGACATGTTTTTTCCATGTACCACCACCCATTTCTTCGTAATAAACCTGCGCAGAATGACTGGTAACGTCAATAAAAGGCGGCTCAAACTCAACCAGATCCGATACAATTTTCATAATCTGATTGGCTGAGCTCCCCCGCTTGGGTGGGACAATTTCGTAAGAAATGAGTGGTTCGGTTGCCCGATCAAGTAGTTCTACAATTTTCATTCGGCTCACGTCAAAACACAAAAGACCACTGAAAAAAATTAAGCAGTTCTCGTATTAAGCGATTTAATTTTGTGTAACCTATCTTGCACCTCCTTACCTGCAGGACATTCCTTTAAAAAGTGTCTTACAGGAAACAGGACAAGACCGAAGGTCCCCTCGTTTATTTGATGTAACTCCAGCTAGATTTCTGTGTTCGATGATCGCATTTCTTTTTTCTACAGAACAGGAAGCCCGTCCTTTTCTAAAAAAATACGAAAGGGGCCGTTTTGACGGACTGCCTGAAGGTGAAATAGTCAGTGATGACCATATCCTGGTGACCATCATCGGCGTTGGAAAAATCAAGGCAGCGCTTCGGACGGAACGCCTCCTGCGCTCGGAGAAGAAAATCAAGCGCATCGTTCACCCTGGTACCTGTACGTCACTCAGCGATGAATTAAAATTGGGCACCCTCGTTGGTGCTTCTCAGGTATTTGAAGGTGACCGTATCGAACTATCAGCGCCTACGTACCCAAGAATGCCGCTCGAAATACCTTTCACGATGGAAAAGGGTACGCTGGTTACGCAGGACCATACCCCGCAAGAAGAAACTGAACAGTCTTACTGGCAACGGATTGCAGACATGAGCGACATGACGGGCTATGCCGTTGCGTACGTCGCGGCAACCTATGGCAAACCCTGCAATATCGTTAAAGTCGTAACCGGCTACATGTACAAAGAAGACGCCCAGTTACAACAGACGCTGGAAAATGCCCACGATGCACTTGCTGCCTTCCTCGTCAAAGAAATCCCTGCCCTGCTAGAAAAATAGTGCGTATCTGCCTGGGTCGTGTAGACAATTAGCAGGGAAAAGAGCATGCGATGACATTTTTGTTCAGATCAAAGCGCTTTTCGTGTTCGATGCAGCGCATCGGGCGCGAAAAGGAACGCAGATATGGACAAAAAAGGGCACGTTATGCATTTTACAAGCTGATTGTCTACACGACCTAGAGTACGTGCAGCATCAGATACACAACGACCCCGGTAACAGACACGTACAACCAGATAGGCAGCGTCCACCTGGCCAGTTTTCTGTGACTGGTAAAGCGTTCCTGTGAAGCATAGAACACAGTGATCAACGCCATGGGTAGCGAAAAGATGGACAGCACAATGTGGGTGATCAGGACAAAAAAGTAGACGGCCCGAATTCCACCGACACCTGTGTAGGGGGTATCACCTTGAAAATTGTGGTACGTGAGGTAACTGACCAGAAACAACGCGGAGAATACAAGCGCTGCAACCATAAATCGCTGGTGTACTTTGTAATTCTTGCGCCTTACAAAGACATAGCCACAAACCAGACAGGCTGCACATAACGCATTTAACGAAGCATTCACCGCCGGCAAATGTTTGACAAACGCCAGCGTCTGCGCAGAGGGCGTTTTGAAGTAAATCAGCCAGAACAAAAAGCCTATCGCAACCATACTGATCGCAATAATGAGGCGGACGCCTTTTTTAGATTCTTGGGATACAGCTTCCATAAAAGGTATCAGAAATTGGTAAACACTAAAAAGTAGAAAACAGGCGCGCCGCTCTCTCCTTCAACATCTCAAGCCAGACAGCTCTCTAGGAGTTACTGAGGCTCAATACATACGTTGCAACAGCACCCAACTGGTCGTCGGTGAGGTGCCCCATCGGCGGCATCATACCAGGATACTGCTTGGGCTTAGGAACGCCAACTTTGATCAGTGCTACCAATTTTTCGATATCTGCCGGCGGTTCGATATTCAACCACTCATCGTCTGTCAGGTTAGGTGCGAAATCAGAGCCTTCACCAGCAGCGCCGTGGCAGGTGTAACAAATAGCCGTTCCAGAAAACAGTGCTTTCCCTTCAGCGACGACCGGATCTTCATCCGATGTGGTTTCAGCTTCAGTTACCGGCGCAGATGCTTCGCTTGCAGCGGGCGCCCTGCTTTCTCCTGCACATCCCACAGAAATCAATGCGGCAATCACGAGGAGGCTCAACGTCTTTGCCATATCAGTATTTCCTCTTTGATGGCTAGGGGATCAGGTTACGCGAGGTAACGTGGATTTAAAGTCAGGCGGTTTCTTCTTTGGGGACCGCTTTCCTTGCAGCCAACAGAACGAGTCCGATTGTAGTTGCAAAGAAAAGCGCACCAACGACCATATGTGTGGTATTGAGCACAACCTGTAGCGTAGTGCGCATGCTATCAATGTCTTTCAAAATAATAAAATAAGCCGCAAAGCCGAGGATTATTTGCAGGGTGAGGATGCCGGCAAGTCCGTGGGACAATTTGGATACAAGCGTCTTTTCGGGATCGGCCTGGCGCGCTGCTTTGATCGTCATGAATACCATGGCAAAAACAACGGCAGCACCTAACATGTGGATGCCGGCCAACATGGGATCTACGCCATCTCCGCGATGCCGCAATAAAGCGCCCAGAATGATCTGTCCGTAGAGCAGTACTGCAGTGAGTACAGAAAGCCGGCGAAAGCGCGTTGCAGCCTCCCCCTCAATCAGCACACCTTCTGCCCGAAGCCATGAACCTGAGGTAAAAAAGGCCATCGACACCAACGTGGCAAAGAAGAGTTGTGCGGTACAGGCATGTACTACAGCAAGGTCAAGCGATATCCATACCACCCGCAATCCACCGAGTACGCCCTGCAAGATGACCAGTAGCAGTGCAAATAACCCAATCCGTTTCATCCAGGGACGCGGATCAGCAAAAAAGGTCCAGAAAGCGAGCAGCAAAGTCAGCGCGCCTACAATCATACCCATCAGGCGGTGCCCGTGCTCAGCAAGTACAGGGGGGATTTTGTACCAGTCGGGCGTTGGGTTGATGGGGTCAATGGAATCAAACGTTGTAGGCCAATCGGGTACAGCGAGCCCAGCTTCAATGCTGGTGACAACGGCGCCCCAGCCAAGCAAAACTACGGTAAAGCCAAGGGCAACAAGCGTAAACACATGCCGGCGGCGCATGCTCGAAGTTTCAGGTAACGGAACTGCACGAAGAGCCGAACGCATCATATCGCAATACAAAAAAAGCTTCAAAAGCAGGTTGAACAAAGAAAATGCTGCACTTTTCCGTGGCAACGAGGCAACCCTGACGCTGTTCCATTTGATCTGGATCTTCAACATTTCGTCATCCTGCAACGTCACTTTCAGGATTTCCCCTACATCCTTTTAAGGGCGTCCGGTGCAGGCGCTTTTACAACAAAGACTCACCGTTCATATCTGTGGTAAGGTAGCCCGTCATCACCTCCAGGAAAGGAAGCATTTTGGAAAAGCCCATGGCAACCTGCTGCTCGAAGCCCTCAGCAAGCACATCACTATCTGTATAGGTGTGTTTGACGAGAAATTGTTTATGGTTGAGCAAGTCGATATCCGGGTGTGTTTTATCAAACCCTTTAGGAGCAGTTTTGAGTTTTTGCCCTTCCATTGACCCGAAAAATTTTTTAAACGCCTTGCCTTCCAACACGTCACGCAGCGGTTCTGCGTCTGCGGCTATTTGCCGGCGAAGGTGCAATAAGTCATCTTTATTGGGGCCCCAGAAGCCACCTCCGATGTAGGTGTTACCGGGCTCGATATGAAAAGCCATGCCTCCCCTGCGTGAAGCACCAGCGCGCTTGAATGAGCCTCCCCAATACACCTTGTAGGGCGTCTTGTCTTTCGAAAAGCGTATGTCGCGATAGATACGGTAAATCGTTTTACGGGGAGAACGGGGCTCCATCACGTCAAAAGCTGACAACGCTTGCATCACGGTCTCGGCAAAACAAAGGGCTTCTGCGTGCGATTGCTCGTATGTGCTGCGGTTTTCTTCAAACCATGCGCGGTCATTATTCCCTCGCAAGGCCAGTAAGAAGTCGAAGGAGTATTGTGTTATGCAGCCCATAGTGTCTACTCGATAACCTCTAATAAAACAATAGCCGGCTCCATGTCATCTATTGCAATGGTAAACTGAACGGAATCGCCCACGGCGATCCCATTGAGCACTGTTGAATCTTTCACCGCAAAAAACATGGCCATGGCATCCATATACCCTGGGATGTCTTCGTGGTCGATATTTACGTACGATTTTGAATCAGTAATCACTTTTACAATACCGCGAGCCTCAAACGTTTGGGGTTGCACAGTCGCTTCTTTTTTTGCACACGCCGGCAACAGTGCCACAACAAGCACAACGATAGCAAAACTTACATACTTCATGCTCTTGTAAAGGCTGGTGGTCATTCAGTCATGCAACTCACCCACAACAGTAATGAGTTAGAAGTCTAAAAGTACAACCTTCTGGAAGGGAGAAATGCGAAGAATGCCTGAAAGAAAGGTACGTGCCTCAAAGTGGCTACTAGATGGGCGATGGGACTGGGCTTTCCCTGCAAGATAAAAAACACTGGAGAGATCCTTAGCATTCGCTCAGGATACGGCTTTGTCTGTGCTTAATTTTGGTTTTTTCCGACAAAGCCTAGTTACGGCGGTCGTGTAAATCTTCGAACCAGGACAACGGGAGTCCTTCAGAATCGCCGTGGGCGTAAAAGTAGGAAGCGTCAGCGTGCTGTACAAACTGATGGCGCTGGTCCTCGCGGATTTCTCTGACGCCAACAGGAATGGTAATCCCTTTTTCTGTGGCTTCGCGGCGAAAGATGGTAGGATCGAGATCAAGGTCTGCAGTCTCCTCCGGGAAGAAAAGCCTGTACGCAGTAATCACCACCCACGTCAACATAAAGAAGAGGATAGGTACGGCAACAATCGTAAATAAGGTAAAGAAAGTCAGCATTGTATTACGCTGCCCCCATTAACGGATGGCCTGTGAGATTAGTGCTTGATTAAATTGTAACAGGTAAATGTATTTGATGCAAGTTGTAAAGAGAAATTTAAACACCTTGTTACAAGTTGTGCCGGATTTCTCTGCTTCAGCGCATTCACCTGGTGTATAAGATGGGCCATGGTTTTATGACCAATCTGCAAAGCCCAAGTTCCAAACAAAAAAGCAGCCCGGCAAACGTGTTGCGGGGCTGCTAATAAAACACATGACTGGCGCCAAACGCACAGCCTAAAAGAACTTAGTGATCAGAACCTGCTTCTTCGGTTGCTGTAGCCTCAGCCGGCGCTTCGATCACCTCGCCATTCAACACGCGCTCACGCATGAGCAATTCTTCTTCGGCGCGCTGCTCGTCCATAATGGTTTGGGTACCCACATTCCCTACGTCGCCGCGGAAGGCAGTATCGAACAGGGTAAATGAGAGGAATACGACAACAAAGATACAGCCAAGCCCCAGAATGAGCGCGTTGACTTTGTTGTCCCATTTGAGGGCCATAAAGAAAGTAATTACCAGCGAAGCCTTCGTCAATGCGATCGCCATAGCCAACGGGAAGTTGAGCGGACCGATATCAACATACTTAGCGGTAAGAACGGTAAAGATGGTAAGAAACACGAGTCCGCCAAAAACAGCCCACAGGAGTTTCAGTGGGATGATATGATGGTCGTGATGTTCTGCGTGTGCCATGGAGTTAGATCCAGATAAAAAGATTAATCAATTTCGAGTAGAGGTAGCCGGCAAGGCTAAATGAGGTACATCAGCGGGAAAAGGAAAATCCAGATGATATCCACGATATGCCAGTAGAGTCCGGTCAATTCCACCGGTGTGTACCACTGACTCGAAAAATGGCCGAGCTTGGCTCGAATGGCAAGCCACGTCATCAGTCCCATGCCCACGAGCACGTGAAAGCCGTGAATGCCGGTCATGATAAAGTAGATGCTAAAGAACTGCGGTGCATAAGGAATATCGTATGCTTCGTACCCAGCGCCATGTGGCTCAAAGCCGGCACCTGGGAAAATACCATGCTCAAACTTGGCCGAGTACTCGAAGAATTTGACCACCATAAATACCCCGGCGAAGGCGAGGGTGAGCATCAAATTCCAGAAGAGCCATTTTTGATTGCCTTTCTGAATACTATGAATCGCAAGCGCAACAGTCAGCGATGACGCAAGCAGCACCAGCGTATTGAGGCCACCCATTTTCCAATCGAGCAATTCAGCCGAATGCGCAAATACTTCCGGATGCCAGACACGATACACCGTGTAGGCAACAAACATCCCACTAAAGAGAAGAATCTCCGTGATCAGGAATAGCCACATGCCCATTTTGGCAGCATCAAATTGCTGCTCGGCAGACACGAAGTGGTGCTGCAGGTAATGTGGATGGTCGTGACCGTTATGGTGGTCAGCATCAGCGTGCGCGTCGGCTGCCCCTTCGGTTGCTACAGTAGTTGAAGCCATCAGAAACTAATTTATAATGCTGTTATGAAGAAGCCTGTCCTGAACTCGGCACAGGTGCGTCAGGGGTTGGCACGCCCGGGGCGCCGTCTCCAGCAGAGCCGTCACCGCCATCGCGGAAAATATCGTCAACTGCGTCGAAGTCGTAAGGGCCATGTGTAACCACTGGCGGGCTCACGAAGTTGTGCGGGTCAGGTGGCGACGTTGCATGTGTCCACTCTAACGTTGCAGCGCCCCAAGGATTTGAAGGAGCCGGCTTGCCTCTCATGAGCGAGTGGATAAAGCATCCGAGCACGAGGAAAAGGCCAACGGCCAGCACCCAGGATCCATAAGTAGAAAGCTGGTGGAGGCTCTCAAATTCTTCGAGATAATCGTAGTAACGCCGTGGCATGCCCTGGCTTCCCAGAATCAACTGTGGGAAGAAGGTCAGGTTAAACCCGAAGAAAATCAGGCCACAGGCAATACGTCCAACTGTTTCGCTGTACATCTTGCCTGTCATCTTTGGCCACCAGTAGTGCAATGCACCAATAGCAGCGATCACCGTACCACCCATCATCACATAGTGGAAGTGGCTTACAACGAAGTAGGTATCGTGCAGGTGAATATCAATGGCCAGTACACCCAGCATGATGCCTGTCAGGCCACCAATGGTAAACAGGA
>JBCCIM010000034.1 GCA_039111535.1 Bacteroidota bacterium
CGTGGCCGTTTGCTTCGGAATAGCTCTCCATAAACACGTTGGTCTCCGCCGGATCTAATTCCACCCTGAATTCCTCGTCACGGATGATGAAGGGCTCTACGTTTTCATTGAGTCCGCCATATGCTCCCACTGGGACCACCGCTATATCAACCACTGGCGGGTGGTTCACAAAGTAGGCTTTAGCCAGCCGTACAATGGCACCGTCTCGCGGGTAATAACCAATCCCATCGTGATGCAAAAACAAGCTGCCGCCGGCTAAAACATACGCCTCAATAGCTTCCTCCTCTTCGGGCGTCAACCACCCATATTTCCTCGGATCCGGCTCTCTGGTCTCTAATTTTTTGTAGTCGTCGATATAATAACGACTCAAAACAATCAGGTCGTACGTGGAAAGTGCATCAAAAGGCACATCGTAATCGGGTATGACATCCGTAACATATCCTTTCTTATTCAATTGCCCCACAATGGCGATGTCCAGCGGCGCAACGCCATGCCAGAAGTCTCCGAGTATGGCCAGTGCTTTCTTAGCGGGTACCGTTTGCCCTGTAGCCACAAGGATGAACGTTGTACTTAAAAACAGGGCGAAAATTGATACGACAAGGAGCTTTTTCATTGTTTTACGCGGAATACTAACAGGTCCAAAACCCTTTCAATATAGCCTCTCGTGGAATTTTTAAAGCCATTTTCGAATAGCACAGCGTTTTTTTATAGATTAGAGGCACGTGACTCCCTTAAAATCCATCTACTCCGCCATGACTGTCCGATGCCACCAAAGCGGTGCCTCGCCGCGAATTTCTGTTAGCATCATAACGTTGGTTCTACTCGCTGTCACAATAGCCGGCTGCACCCCGCAACATCCCACGCCCATCGGCGCCGGCGCAGACTGGGCGGAATACCTCGGCCACAACAGCAGCAGCCAATACTCTTCGCTTGATCAAATAACAAAAACCAACGTCGCCCGGCTTGAAGTTGCCTGGGAGCACATCACGGGCGACAGCGCGCAATACCAGGCGAACAACCTTGTCATTGACGGCGTCGTGTACACCCCAACACCAGGCCACCTACTCACTGCGCTCAACGGCGCAACGGGCGAGGAACTCTGGACCTTCGACCCGGATTCCGTCACTGAAGTACAACCCTCCCGGTCGTCACGCGGACTCATGTACTGGAGCAATGGCGCGGACAGCCACTGGGTGTTTGTCGGCAAAGGCCCCCGGCTCTACGCCGTTGATGCCAAAACCGGTGCGTCCATTTCTTCTTTTGGAGAGGGTGGCTCGGTGCACATGGGTGGCATGCTGGATGTGGAAGGTGAACCCACAGTGCGGTTGCATACCCCTGGCTACATTTACAACGACATGATGATTATGGGTACCGCTGTACCCGAAGACACGCCGGGCGCCGTCCGTGCCTTTGATGTCCGCACAGGCGAGCGAAAGTGGATTTTCCACACCCTGCCACGACCGGATGAGCCTGGCTCTGAAACCTGGCCCGAAGGATACCTCGACAAAACAGGCGGCGCTTCCGACTGGTCGGGCATCGCTATCGACACTGAGCGCGGCATTGTGTATTCCTCCACAGAAACAGCCGGCCCCGATTTCTACGGCGGCGACCGCTGGGGGAAGAACCTGTACGCCAACTCCCTCATCGCCATCGATGCCAACACGGGCGAATACATGTGGCACTTCCAGTTTGTACACCACGACCTGTGGGACATGGATGCCCCAACCCCACCCAACCTGCTCACTGTGGTACATGATGGCGAACTACGGGACGTTGTTGCGCAGGGCACCAAAATGGGCTACCTCTATGTTTTCGACCGCGTAACCGGCGAACCGCTCTGGCCCATTGAAGAGGAGCCGCAAGCAGCCTCCCAACTTCCGGACATGAAAGCATGGCCTACGCAGCCCCGGCCCACCAAACCGGCGCGCCTGATGCGGGACCGGTATACCGAAGATGATGTATCCAACATCTCCCCGGAAGCAAATCAGATGACTACTGAGTCGCTTGCGAGAATGGGCACCTATGGCGCATTTCCACCACCAAGCCTCGACCAGACCATTATTTTTCCCGGTTATGACGGCGGCATGGAATGGGGTGGCGCAGCAATTGGCCCCGGTGGTATGCTGTACGTCAACATCAACGAAATCCCCTGGTTTTACCAGCTCGTAAAAACGCGCAGCGATGGCGGCGCGCCTATATCGCGCGGCGAAATCCAGTATCGGGTGCGGTGTGCCTCGTGCCATGGCATCAACCGCGCCGGCGATCCGGGCGGTGGTTTCCCCGGACTCATCGACACCCCCAATCGCCTCTCCAAAGAAGCCGTAGCACAACTCATCGCCAACGGCGGTGCGCGGATGCCGGCCTTCGACCACCTGCCCGACAACGACCGCGCGGCCATTGTTGACTTCCTGTACGGCGAAGCGCAACCTGAAGCAGACGCATCAGACGAAGACCTCCAGCCCTACATCTTCCGCGGCTTCCACCGCTGGCAAGACGACGAAGGCTATCCGGCCATCAAACCACCCTGGGGTACGCTCAATGCAGTCGATTTGAACACGGGTGAAATCAAGTGGAAAGTCCCGCTCGGTGAGTACAAAGAACTCACCGCCCGCGGCATCCCACCCACCGGCACCGAAAACTACGGCGGCCCCGTAGTCACCGCGAGCGGACTCATTTTCATCGGCGCCACAGCCGACGAAACCATGCGCGCCTTCGACGCTGAGACTGGCGAGATCTTATGGGCGCATGACTTGCCGTTTGGGGGCAATGCCACACCGAGTACTTACATGGTTGATGGCAAGCAATACGTGATTATCTCGGCAGGTGGCTGGAAGACCAACCGCCCAGCCGGCGGCTCGCTGGTGGCGTTTGCGCTGCCGGATTGAGCGAGGTTCGTGCCTTCCCCCACGTCATGCCGGACTTGATCCGGTATCCACAGGCATGGCACAACTCATCGTATCACCATGCGGGCTGCTTGCCCAGATCCTTCGCACGGCTCAGGAGGACATGGGGGAGTGCCTGACCCGGTGGGATCCTTCGCCAGTTCTGGAGGACAGCGAAAGTGCAGGGTGGCTTTGCAACCACGCGTCGACCACCCCCTCCACGTCATGCCGGGCTTGACCCGGTATCCAGAAAGGAATGCCGAGTGGCTTTTTTGGGGGGTAGCACACTGCCATCTCACGCTACGTCAAAAAACAACGCTAAGTCCCTCCACAAAACCGCCCCGCGCCCCCTATCCCTTTCATAGGCCGCGCACTGCGTGCGGGTTCATCGGATCATCGTTCATCGGGTTCATCGACCATCGCGGAAGGGAGAACCACGATCCGAAAACCGTGGCTGCTGTAGCGGTTATCTGGATTGTTGTTGTTGCGCGCGGAGCAACGACAGTTGTTCGTGTTGTTGTTGAACGAACCGCCGCGCAAAACGCGTTGCTTCGAGCCTGCCCCCGCAATAAACACAGCACGCGACTGTGTGATTGCCTTTTTAACGTTCCGCTTTGATCCAGCCGCCCATAATGCGGCCCACTTCGTCCACCATCAGCGAAACGTGTTTGTATTGCCCCGGCGTCAGCCATTTCCAGCGTTCTGCCAGCCGCAAATACAACCGTACTTTGGCCAGTGCCTCATCTGCCAACCGTAACCGCTGCCGGCGTTCATTCCCTTTGCGTGCATTCGCCTCTTCGAGGCGTTCTCTGACATCAAATGCGGCATTCAACAAGCGCTGCGTAACCGTATGCCGGTGCGCCTTCGGGAAATGATTGGTCACCGGCAATAGCCAGGTCAACAAATCAAACGTGCGGGTGAATATAGGCATTTGTTCGTGTTTCATAAACCTGTACCATTCGATTCATCGCGTTCATCGTCCATCGTTTTCATCGGTCATCGGGGAAGAGAGAACCACGATCCGAAAACCGTAGCTGAGGTCGCGGTAATCCGGATAGTGGAAGTTGCGCGCAGAGCAACGACAGTGGTACGAGTTGAGGTCGAACGAACCGCCGCGCAAAACGCGTGATCTCCCCTTATCAGGCCCAGTAGGATCAGTTAAAACGCTATCCCCCCGCTTCTTGTATTCACTTTCATCAAACCAATCCTGACACCATTCCCAAACATTGCCCGCCATATCTACACAACCAAAAGGACTGTCGCCGTCCGGAGAAAAAGAACCTACCGTTGATGTTGCGCCCGTGCCGGTATTGAGCTTTTTCTCATCCCACGCGTCACCCCAGGGATATATACGATCATCCTCCATACCACGGGCAGCCTTTTCCCATTGGGCCTCTGTTGGTAACATCACTTCTCGACCAGTTTTATCTCTTAACCACGCACAATACGCAGTTGCATCATCCCAGCTTACGTTGACAACAGGATGATCGCTCAGGTCTGAAGGGAAACTTCCTCCACTCCAATGGCTTGGTTCGCGGTGTTTCGTCTCTTGCACAAATGCTTGATACTCTACGTTAGTTACTGGAAATTTACCTATTCGGTAAGCACTCGTGTTCACTTTATGTTTGGGTAGCTCTCTTTTGAATTCATGACCTATTTTCTTTTGCTGCTCAGGCGTTGTCCCCATCCAGAACTCTCCGGCTGCAATAGGCACAGTATCAGGCTCGTACTCAAACGGTTGATAATTGCTTTCGGGGACAATTTCAGGAGTTGTTTTAATGCTCCGGGTCAGCGTGAAATAGCGGCGCAGTTCGTCCAGCGGGAGCGATTCAAACGAAGCATCTGGGAGCGCAAGGTTTGCCTCCATAATGCGTTTGAGCACCGGATCACTGACGTATGCCTGCAAAGCTTGCGGCGGCTCTGGCGTTTGTCTAACTGATTCAGGCTGCGGGGTTTTGTCGGCTGCGCTTTCGCGCAACGCTCTGAAATATCCATCCAGGTCGCGCAGCAGGCGCGGGGTTTGTTTGATGCGGTCGTACACCGCCGGCACCGCTTGCTGTAGCGCTACCACCTTCGCCAACCGGATCGGGCGGATTTGCTCTGCTTCCTGTTTTTGCACCAGCTTCCAGAGTAACAGGAACGTGTTTACCGTGCGTTTCACCTGCCGGGGACTTTCACCCATGCCTTCTGCAAACACTTCGGCACACGCGGGATCGGGCCAGTCTTTGACCAGCTTTTGCACAAACTCCCGCATCACGTTGCCTTCAATGGGAGGAATCTCAAAAGGTACCTGGATTATTTTTTCGAGGTACCGCCGGCCTTCCATGGCGTACTCTGGGTCCAGATCGATACGTTTTTCATCGTTCCAGCCCAACTCGCGGTACTTGATCTCCACACCCCGGCTGATGACACCATGGTCCAGCCCGAGGACAAAGAAACACCCTTCCACATCCATAAACAGCTTGATCGACTCCAGGACCTCGATGGATTTATCGGGCCGGCAGCGATCGAGATCGTCAATAAACACCACGAGTTTTCGGCCGGTGTCGCGCAGCGTCTCTTTGATCAGGGTCCCAAACGCGTCCTGAAATTCTTCGAGGGAGCGCATCCGTTCGCGGTGTTCTTTGTACCGCTCGCTTTCTATGGTTTCAAACAGGGTTTTGAGTTCGTTTTCGGTAGGCGTTTTGTCGCCTTTCAGCAACGCCGGCAACAGCGGCCCAACCAGTGGCACCATGCTTAACCCCATGCGCAGTACTGCCTGGCCTGCGCCCTGCGCCATCTTCCCCCAGTTGAACTGCACCTCACCCGGTTTTTCTACTTCGATGGCGTGGTACAGGCTGCGTTCGATGGTATCAAACCTTTTCTCGCGTGCTTTCTTTTGTTTGGCCGTCTCTTTTTCGATTTCCAGCCGGCGTACCGTATCCAGCACACGCAAAATCAGGGCACGCCACAGCGCCTCTTCGCGGTCATACTTCCAGGCATCAAACCAAACCACAGGAAAGTTTTTGGACGCCGTATGGGTTTGCAATTCACTCTGCACCATCCGCATGAGCGTTGTCTTCCCCGAACCCCACTTGCCGTAAATCCCAACGGTCATGGGTGTGGTTGCATCATCACTCGCAATAAAGTCTGTCAGGGTTTCAACATACGAGCCGACGTTGAGCAAGTCGTTGGCTAAACTTTTCTCTGGCAAATCGCCGGCAAGCGCACTACTCTCTTTGTACTGGGACATCGATTCCACTTTCTTGTATCACTGGATACTTAAATATAGCAAATCCATGCATCCTGGAGGATGCATGGATTTGCGGTTGAAAGTTGCAGGTTTCTGGTTACAGGTTTTTGTAAAGAAGTGCAACGTGTGTTATCACTTCTCAAACACACCGTTTGCCATACCTGTGGATCCCCAGTCAAGCTGGGGATGACGGTCTGCTCGGGCCATTTCAACAATGAAACCCCATTTCCACCCATCCAGCCCAAAAACTTTCAACCTGCAACTTGTAACCTTCAACCAATCCCTCGAAGAATCCATAAATTGCGCTGACACGCAGGTCTTGATTTAACAGGAACCTTATGTTTGAAACTTCCCCACCTGTTCGTTTGATACGAGGGGTACACGAAATACAATCAAACCCATTACACACATGAAGCCCGCCAACCTCAATTGGTTTTTTGTACTTCTCCTTTTAGTTTTTTCAGCCTGCCGGCCCAGCTACGAGCCTGACGAATCAGCTACCGTTTTCCGCTCGGTGCTCGATGAGCGGCCGCGGATGATTACCATGAAGCTCGATGATGCCCTGTGGACGGCCTACAGCGCTGAAACGGGCGCACTCTACCGGGTCTGGCGCGATGGGGTCGACTTTAGTGGCGCCGTCTACACAACCGCCCATGGTCCCCAGCCTACCAGTGAAGGCCCTGCGTATCTCGTGACCAATACACCTTCTCCGTGGATGATCAGGCAGGCCGGCGTATCCGCTGCGCCGCAGGTACGCTACAAAGGCCACGCAGAACGCGATGGCCAACAATCCATTCAAGTTGAATTACGCGCTACTGATGGCGCTACCATGCTCGTCACCGAAGCCCCCTCTTTTGTCACCGACAACGACGGTAACCCTGGCATGGAACGCGTTTTCACTGTAGAAAATGCGCCGGCTAACGCAGAAGTCATGCTTGCCGTAACCCTCAACTCTCTACTGAACGACCGCAGCTTCTCCACCAATGGCGGCTTTGAAGTTTCTGAACAAGAGGACGGGAGCCTTAGCGGTTGGCTTACCCTCCGCAACGGCGAGAGCACAACCTTCACGAGCTACTTCGGCGAACCGGCTGTAGTTCGGCCGCAAGAAGAGGGCCCAGCAAAACCCTACGGCTTGCAGCTCATTGAAGGCAGCGATTGCGCAGCCTGCCACAATGCTGAAGTGCAAACAGTGGGGCCCTCCTATGTGGCTATTGCTGAGCGTTATCCCAAAGACGACCTTACGGTAGTTCGCCTCGCTGGCAAAATTATCTCGGGCGGCTCTGGTGTTTGGGGCGAAGTATTAATGACGCCGCATCCAACCCTTGAGCAGGAAGATGCCAAGCGCATGGTTGAATATATCCTCTCGCTCGGCGGTGCAGAAAATACGAGTGGCGGCCCGCTTGATGTGCCCGGCGATATCTACCCGCTGACAGAACAACGGGACGGCAGCAATGGGCTCGCTGTGAATATGTACGCAATTACTAACAGCCCTAATTCCCTTGAAACACTCGAACTTTCAGATGCCCCGTACTACTCGGGTATCGTGCCGGCCCTGCACGCACCCAACGAAGGGTATATGGGCGATGTACGGATCAATTTCTTTGTATCGGTTACCGGTTTCATCACCATCGAGGAGTCGGATAACTATGTATTCCGTCTGGTTGCTGACGACGGCGCGCGTTTCTATCTCGGGGACCGGATGCTTATTGACCACGATGGGCTGCACGGTCCTGAACCACGCGACAGCGAACTGCTGCTCGACGCCGGCACCTACCCGATCCGGGTCGACTTTTTCCAGGCTGGTGGCGGTGCTGCACTTTCCCTGCAATGGGCCAAACGCGGCGATGATGGGTTCTCAGTTATCCCAAATGAAGTGCTAACCTACAGCCAGGACGACCTCAAAGAAGCTGTCGAATATGCGGTACTGACGGGCAACGACGACAAGCGGCCTGGCGACCAGATGGCGCTCAAAGATGTTCACCCGAGCTTTGCTGTGGAAACCATCCGGCCAGACAGTTTTGAGCCGATGGTTGGTGGCCTCGACGTCATGGATGACGGCCGCGTTGTCGTAAGCACCTGGGACGGTGAAGGTGGGGTCTACCTCGTATCCAACATCAACCAGCCAAACCGCGACCAGATTGAGGTAAAGCAGATTGCCCGCGGGCTGGCCGAGCCACTTGGGGTAAAAGTGGTTGATGGTGAGGTTTATGTCCTCCAGAAACAAGAGCTCACCCGACTCGTGGACGAAGACGGCGATGACGTTGCAGATGTCTATGCAACGGTTGCCAACGACTGGGGCGCAACCGGTAACTTCCACGAGTTTGCCTTTGGCCTCGTCTACAAAGACAACCACTTCTACGCTACGCTGGCAACCGCCATCCTGCCCGGCGGGGCCAGCGCTGATCCGCAAGATCCGGATCGTGGCACCGTGGTCAAAATCAACAAAGACACGGGGGATGTGGAATTCATCGCCAAAGGATTGCGGACACCAAACGGCATTGGACTCGGCATCAACGACGAAATTTTTGTCGCAGATAATCAGGGAGACTGGCTGCCGGCGAGCAAGGTTGTGCACATCGTTGAAGGGGAGTTCTATGGCTCACGCTCCGTTGACTTTGAAGGCACTGCAGGACTCACCGAAAAGAAACCGGTGTCCTGGCTACCGCAAGATGAAATTGGCAACTCGCCGTCCCAGCCGGCCATCCTGAACGTTGGCCCCTATCAAAACCAGATGATCCACGGTGAAGTTACGCACGGTGGTATCAAGCGCGTGTTTGTGGAAGAGATCGACGGACAACTTCAGGGCGCGCTGTTCCGCTTTACCCAGGGACTGGAAGCCGGCGTCAACCGCCTCGTCTGGGGACCGGATGAGAAGCTGTACATCGGCGGCATCGGCAATCCGGGCAACTGGGGGCACGTGGGTAAAACATGGTTTGGCTTGCAGCGGATGACGTACACAGGCAACCCGGTGTTTGAAATGCTCGCGATTCGCGCGGCGTCAGACGGATTTGAAATTGAGTTCACCGAGCCACTTGCTGATGGCGTGGGTGAACAGGCCGCTGATTATAACATCACGCAGTTTTATTATCTACCAACTGCTGAATACGGTGGACCCAAACGAAGCGAGCGCTCTCTGCCGATGGAAAAAATCGAGGTCTCAGACGACCGCAAACGCGTCAAGCTCACCCTCGGAGGGTTACAGCCTGACCACATGGTGTACTTCCGCCTGAACGACGAAACGTTCAGCAGCGAAGCCGGCCGGTCGTTGTGGACCACAGAAGCATGGTACACACTGAACCGGATTCCGTAAGTATACCCTTCGACACACATTCAAAACCCTCTCTACGGCGATCTGCAATAGAGAGGGTTTTGTATTTTCGGCGACTGCGGAGATTTAACCCAAAGCGCCGAGCTTGTCATCTACAATCGAGCAGGCAAACTTGAACAGGTATTGTGAGATGCCGTGGTCGCTCACTGCACCTTCGTCAAATCCGCTTGATGAGTAGCTCACCCGATCCAGTTCATTGTCAGGCGTCAGGTCGTCTATTTCCAGATGCGCCAGGGTCTGCTCAATTTCAGCGGCAGCCACTTCCATCAACTCCTGGTTTGCGACCATACTCTCCACACCTTCAGCAATTTCTGCCAGCCCGGATAACGCGTGCCCGCTATCAAACTGCTTCGCCGGCATTACTGTATGCCGAAACCCGAGCCAGCGCGTAGGAATTTTGGTGACAATGTCGGTGTTGTTGATATGCAAATAGGTGCGATCTTTCAACAGCGACTTGTAAAAATCGCAAAACTCATCATTACCCACGCGAGGCGCTCCGTATGTATAGACTGCCGCAACTTTCCGCCCCTCGTGGGCAAGCGCACAGGCTGTGAGTTGCGCAATGGCTGCGCCGAGGCTGTGGCCGGTAACAAAGATCGGCCGGCCGGCTTGCTCAGCCTCCAGGCTATCCAGCACAGCCCCGAGGTCATTTTTGATGCTTTCAAATGCACGATTAAACCCGACATGTACGCGCCCCTTGCGTTTGTCATCGAGGAAAGGCTGTTTGCGGAGATTCAAATCGGTCAGAAAATCCCGAGGCTCTTTGGTGCCTCTGAAGCTGACTACAATATGGCTGTCTTTGACGGCAACAAACCCCTGCGTATCTGTATTTCTGTTTTCAATCCAGTGCACGGCGTCAAAGCCCCACTGTGGCGCTGTCAACATATCCCGAACATACCCTTCACGCATGTACGCCAGTTGGCTGCATTCCGACATCCAGATGGCATTGGCTTTCGTGTACGATACAGCATCTGATGCAAACGGGAACAGCATACTCGGGATCACATCATCGCGGCCATACCTGCGGTGGTTCATCACCTGCCCCACATCGCGCAACGAACGCGCGCCGCTCCATCCTTTTATACGTCCCCACGCAGCACACCGAACAGGTTTGTCAGGGTCGTCGATCGTCATGAGGGTTTCGACAACTTTGTCGCCCTCTTTGACTTCTTCCAATTTAATACTGAACAGATCAGCATACTCCTGTGTCCATTCAAAAACGTTGAACGCATCTTCGTGCGCTTTCAACGGAATGGGACCATCTGTATTAACGCAGTAGTGCTGATACAGCCGGCGCACAGCTTTTGCCTGGTCCGGACCATTGGTCAGCATGTTATCAAAGAGCAACATCGACTCCGCCAGCTTGGTAAAGTCTCGCTCTTCGTAATACGCTTCTTCATAATAGGGCACCGCCACTTCTTTTTTGTGATGCGCCAGGGCCATTAAAAACTGTGGTTTGTCAGCCTGTTCGAGATACAGCTTGACCAGATCAGAAATAGTGGATGCGGTTGGAGGGAGCAGTTCATCGAACGTGCCGGATAATTCTGTGAGCATAGCAGGTTTGGTAGATGTACGGGCAAAAGCAGCCTGAGAGAAAACAAGACTTCCCAGCGTTGCAGTTGTAGTTGTGCCGATAAATTTACGACGGGATAGTCCGGTACCGTGCGCCTTTTTGCGGGGGCCTTTCATGGCTGCGTACCTGGTTTAATAGCAGAAAGATAGCGCGCAATTTCAACACGGCTTTTACTTTTGAAACACGCTGTTTGTACCCGGATATGCAAGCAGTCTTCAGCTACAGTTGTGCTTTTGTATCCGAGCTTCTCTATTAAACACACGAAGCCCGCTGTAAAAGGCTCATAACCCTTGATTGGTAGTTTAACACACCAGCAGGCAATGCTACAACGGCACCTCATCCACCGACTGGATTTGGGAGACAATACGCCCGGTGTTGTCGATGAGGTACTTGGTGGGGAAATAATCTACCGTGAAGTGCGACGAAATGGGATTGGCGGGGTCGTCGTAGAGCAGGATATAGTTGACGCCTTTGTTTTTTGCGATGCCTTCCAACGTCCGCCGGCGGCTGGCAATTTTATTTTGGCCGGCTTCAGATTCATGGGTAATATATCCCCCCAGGTGCAGCGCATCCTCTGCAACGGAGACAAATACAATATCATCACGATTGACGATCTGGTTCTGGAACGCGACAAAGTCAGGAATATCACCAATGCAAGGCGGACAACTGGTTGACCAGAAATCGAGTACTACGGTCTTGCCATTGAGGGCAGCAAGGTCGAAGGTTGTTGAATCGGTTAGATTGGTGTACAGGCCGGCAAACTGTACCGGATCCCCTTCTCCTTTGATTACAGACCGGCCCATCGTTGCGAGTTGCATTTCGAACAACGCTGAATCGTCTGTAGCTGGCAGCCGGCCGTACCATGCAGCCAAGGAATCATCGGGGACAAAAAAGCCCGTCGTTTCGCGGGCGATAAATGCCAGCGTCTCTTTTGCTGCGTCGATGTCACCACGGTTAACATGTTGGTCCAGCAAGGTTCGCGTCATAGTCATAACCCGTACCTTTTGCCAGCTAAGGCTCAGATTCGCTGCAGCAGTATCCTGAAGCACGGCCGCGAGTTGCGCGTGGGCTTCATCCAGTGCCCCGGCTCTCGCGCTCCGCTGAAAGTTTATGTCAACAGCATACGTTGCAATACGATCTTGCTCTCGCTCCAACGTTTTGCGCCATACAGACCCTTCCATTTTCATGAACCGATTCATTTGCTCTGGTAGTTGCGTATAGACAGCGTCGAGATGGTCCCAGGACGCATCAGAAAGTCCATAACAGTAGACCGGAGCAAGCGAAGAAATACCGCGACTCAATACGGGCGAGTTACGCGGGTCGTCAGAAGCCTTCACCATTTCCAATTCCCTCAAGTAGGCTGGCAGCGCATAGTTTGTCTGAACGTGACACGACGTCAATTCCGTTGACACGAACCCTTCAGAAATATTGGTCATATACAGATACAAATACGTTCCGCTGGTCAGGAAATTGAACGCGGGGTAATACAGCCGGCTCTCCTTAGCCCAGCGTTGCTCTGCCCAGGCAAACAAGCTATCGACACCCTCGATCGTGTCGCTCGCGAAGTTCTGATCTTTAAGAAATAACTGAAAGAACTCTGTCTGTTCACTACTGATTTCGTAGAGATTGAACGATGTATTCCGATACTGCTGCAATCCCCAGTGTTTAACCGTATCCTGGCGCTGCATACCTGCCTCCGGCCGAATATATCTGTCTTTGTGTTGATCTTCCCAGTACCCAACACTTGCGCCGAGGGCATATCGATACTTGATGGGTTCACCAGCAGGCAAATCCACTTCTATCCAGTATGTGGTATCCGGATTCTCATTTAGCCGCAACGTTTTGTCAGCCCTCTTCCAGTTATTGAAACTGCCGGCCAGAAACACATCAGTTTTACTAACCTTTGGAAATTTCACGTGAAAGCGAACAGGCACACAGTTGCCTTCACACGCGTAAGGCGGATCTTCCTCTAAACGGGCTAGCTCTTTGAAAAAGTAGCCGGCCATCACAACCATAAACAGCGCTAACGTACCAAGCGTAAACGCCTTAAACAGAGAAGTCTTTGTTGCTACCATAGCAGGAAAAGAAAGGCTATATCAGAAGTTAGCAGTGTAGATTACGTAACGCCGCGAAGTTCTAAAAGTAAACGAGGGATGCAGGGATTGGTTACGCGTAGTTTTAAAAGGATGTTCTGTAACGTTACTGCAGTCCGTTCCTCAAAACATCACCACCAGCCACCTGAAAGTGCATTCGTTTGTTTTTGCACTTTTGCGTATCGTTTCTCCATACTCACCCAATCCGAGGCTCACTTTGCCATCTCGTTTGCCTACCCGCCTGGCTGCGCTGCTTTCTTTATTCCTGTTGCTTCCCCATCCTTTTGCTTCTGCCCAGGTTACCGAAGCAGACTCTATGGCCCTCGTCACCATTTACAACAGAATGGGAGGCCCCAACTGGACCAACAATGCAGGTTGGCTACAGGACCGTGTTGGGAACTGGTTTGGGATTTCTGCCGCTAACAATCGGGTTTCCCGTATTGATCTGACGGGGAACGGCGTCACCGGGAGCATACCTGCAGCCATCGGCCAGCTTACCCATGTAGACACGCTTGCCTTTACTGCCAACGACCTCTCCGGCACTATCCCACCCGAGATAGGCGATGTAGACAGCCTCAGATTCCTTTTGCTTCCCAACAATGAACTCACCGGCGCTATCCCTGAAGAACTGGGCCAGCTCGCTGCGCTCGAGTTTATGGCGCTTGCCGGCAACAAACTCTCTGGTCCAATTCCAGCCACCCTCGGGCAATTGGACAATCTTGTCAATCTCGACCTCTTCAGAAATCAACTCGAAGGGCCCATTCCACCTGAACTGGGTGACATGGATAGCCTCGAGTTGTTGTTTCTGACGTCAAACAGAATTACCGGCACCATCCCACCTGAACTGGGGCAACTGGAAAACCTGCGAACGTTCCACTTGTCTGGCAACCTCCTTGAAGGCACACTCCCACCAACGCTCGGCGAAATGCCGCTGCTTCGTGTATTTGATGTATCCTTCAACAACCTCGATGGAGAGCTACCTGCATCGCTTGGCAACCTTGGTAATCTTGAAGTGCTGTGGATTTTCAACAACGTATTGGAAGGCACCTTGCCATCAACCCTCGGCGACCTCGCCTCCCTCAAAAACTTCAACCTCTCCAACACCAACCTAACCGGCAACATCCCTGAGTCGTTTATTGGCATGGAAATGCTTAACTCGTTCAACTATCGCAATACAACAGTATGCAGCCCGGTAGGCACTCCGCTCCAGGCCTGGCTGGATGGTATTGGTACCCTTACCGGCAATGGGATGGCGTGCGAGCCAACCAGCAACGAAGCTGTAGAACGTCCGCCCAATGTGCTAATTATTGAGCCACATTACCCCAACCCAAGCCGTTCTGTTACACACATTCGATACCGTTTGCCGGCGGCTAGCGCTGTAAAACTATTTCTGTATGATGCGCAGGGAAAACGCATCCAACAACAGACGCTTGGCAGCCAGGCGCCGGGCTGGCATGAAGCAACACTCAACTTAGACGATCTTCCACGAGGTACGTACTGGTATCAACTGCAATCTGATACCTTCTCGGCTACGCGCAGTATCGTTGTACAATAATCTATCTTGAAGCGTATGCAGTCCCTTTTGCAAGACATTGCCAATTGCACGGTATGTAGCGAACACCTGATCCTCGGCCCGCGGCCCGTCGTGCAGGCATCGCCAAAGAGCAAGCTCGTTATTATCGGGCAGGCGCCAGGGCTTGCGGTCCACAAAAGTGGTGTCCCGTGGCAAGATAAAAGCGGCGACACCCTTCGAGCATGGCTGGGGATGGCTGAAGAGACGTTTTACAATCCGGACCATGTTGCGCTGATCCCGATGGGTTTTTGTTACCCGGGAAAGGGCAAATCGGGAGACCTGCCACCACGGAAAGAATGCGCGCCGCTGTGGCATGAAGCGTTGCTTGACAAGATGTTCAACGTTCAACTTACGCTCTTGATCGGCAGTTACGCGCAAGGGTGCTACCTCGAGAAACGGGCGCATAAAACCCTTACGGAAACGGTACGGCATTTCAAAGATTACTTGCCACGCTTTTTTGTATTGCCACATCCCTCTCCAAGAAATAACATCTGGCAGGCAAAGAATCCATGGTTTAAAGCGGATGTATTGCCTGCGCTCAAACAGCTTCTTGCAACAAACTGACGCGGCCGATCAGTGCATCCCAAAAGGGGTACAACCAACACCCCTGCGTGTTGTAGTTTATGGCACAACATATGCATTCAAGCTCCTGATCACCTGAGCAATCGCTCGCCCATCCACTCCAATCCCTCATGCATCATGCGCAGGAATCCTTTTTCTGTTGTTCGTAACTGTTTTACCCTGCTTTTGCTGCTGTTTGTCATTGCGGCATGTGACACAAACAACCCGGACGAAAATGATGCATCTGACATCATTACCGGGCTTACCATTACACCTAACCCAACCGGTTACGCACCGCTAACCGCAGAAATTGCACTGCAAACCAACCAGCCCGTCCAGGTAGAGCTTTTTATTCAGGGACGCAATGGCGCACTAACCGACGTACAGCACCGGTTTGACGGTGTATCAGATGAAATGACATTGCCCATTGCAGGGCTTTACGCCGGCACCACAGAATTCACGCTTCGCTTTTTTGACGAACAAGGCGTCTCTCTTGGCCAAATATCAGAGGAGATCACTACCGACCCGCTTAGCATGGACATGCCTGAAGTGGTAATTGATGTAGACAATCCGTCATCCATGAAACCAGGCATGAACCTCACGGGCTACTTTGGCCACAACGGTACCTTCCGGCCCATGAAACCCCTCATCTTCGACGCCGGCGGCGATATTCGCTGGCATCTCGACTTCACCAACCACCCCATCCTCAACGACCTTTTTTACGACAACGGCCCCGAGCGCCTTGCCAATGGCAACTTTTATTTGGCAGACCAGAGCGCTGCCCGCATCGTTGAACTGGATTTGCTGGGCAATATTGTCAATGACTGGGACTTCCCGGGGTATGAATTCCATCATCACGTCCTCGAAAAACCCAACGGCAATTTTTTGGTCACGGCCACCCGGCTGGATGTAGCAACAGTTGAAGATTACATCATCGAAATCGACCGCAGTTCGGGCGACATCATCCGGGAATGGGATCTGAACCAGTCACTTGAGTATGGCCGGCGCGTGTGGGTATCACCGTTTGTCCCGCCCGACATCGACTGGTTTCACGGCAACGGACTTGCCTACGACCCAACAGACGACACAGTTATCATTTCTGGCCGCACACAGGGCACTGTAAAACTAACGGCGACCAATGAGGTTGTGTGGATTGTTGCACCACACCTCGACTGGGGTACTGCCGGCGACGGCACTGACATGAATACCAAACTGCTGCAGCCCCTCGATGCTAATGGCCAGCCAATCACCGACAGCGATATCCTCGACGGCAACACCAACCATCCAGACTTCGAGTGGTCATGGTACCAGCACGCCCCCGAACTCATGCCCGACGGTACCCTGCTTTTATTTGACAACGGCGACCGACGAAATTACGCGATGGACCAACTATACAGCCGTGCTGTTGCGTACCGCATTGATGAAACCAATATGACCATTCAACAAGTGTGGTCGTACGGCAAAGAACGCGGCGAGGAAACGTACTCGCAAATTGTATCAGATGTGGATTATCATGTAGATGAAGACAACATCGTCTTTATGCCCGGCGCCGCCGGCAGAAATCAGGGCGCTCCATATGGCAAAGTTGTAGAAGTGGATTTCAACACAAAAAACGTTGTCTTCGAAGCCACCATGACCGCCCCAACAGCCCAATTCGGTATCACCTTCCACCGCGTAGAACGGCTACCGCTTTACCCGTAAACAGGTTTAGCGTTGAAGGTTTCAAGTTTAAGGGTCAAAAACTTCGACATTCAAAATTCCTTGTTCGGTGTAAGGGGTGTTCAGAAAAATTTATTTAATCAATGCGTAAGGATGTCCCATAACGTAAAACGCTTTGAATTGATGGGTGCCCTTGGGACTTTTTGACAGTGCTAAAGGTCATACGCTATAGTGAATTGTAAGCTACAGCCTTGCATGAAAAACCGCGTACGTTCATTTCTTTTGCTTGCCCAAAAGAAACGAACCAAAGAAAAGGGCACCACCAAATAAAACGCACACTTTTATCTCCTTTCGCGCAGATCCTCCTGAATTTTATTCAGGAAAACGCTTCGATAAAAGCACCCACCGCACATCGCCACGCATTTGGTGGACATCCACGCACTAAATTGCTCAAAACGAATTAATCTTTGCTATCTACTGGTTTTCTGAACATCCCTGGTTCGGTGTTCGATATTCAACCCCACCCTGCTCCATATTGGCAAAGCAGCAACCTAACCCCTATCCTGCATTAACCAGTAACTTATCGGGCTGCTTACGTAGGAGATACGTGTATCCGTGAGCAGCCTGCAAATATATGCCGCAACCCAGTATTCAAGTATCGGGCCTGACCAAGGTCTACCGCAGCACCCTTTCTTCGGGCGTGAAAGCGCTCGATGACCTTGACCTGACGGTTGAGGCCGGCGAAATCTTTGGCCTGCTTGGGCCGAATGGCGCCGGCAAAACTACGCTGGTCAAAATTCTGCTCAGCGTGGTCCACCCGACAAACGGTACCGCAAGCCTCTTTGGCGCACCGGTTAAAGACCCGGCCGCGCGTGCAAAGATTGGCTTTCTCCCTGAAAATCATCGTTTCCCGGAATTCCTGACACCCGCCCAAATGCTCGACCTGTATGGTCGGCTGGCTGGTGTATCGGCAAACTTGCGTAAATCGCGCACAGACGAACTGCTCAATCTGGTCAACATGGGCAAGTGGCGGGATGTGAAGATTAAAAAATTCTCAAAAGGGATGATGCAGCGCGTCGGTATTGCGCAAGCAATGATGAACGACCCGGACCTCCTCTTTCTGGATGAACCCACAGATGGCGTTGACCCCATTGGCCGGCGGGAAATACGCGACGTCCTTGCTACGCTGCAAAACAGGGGAAAAACCATTTTCCTTAACTCACACCTGCTTTCAGAAGTGGAGCAACTGTGCACAAGCGTTGCCATTCTCAACAAAGGCAAAAAAATTCGCGAAGGCGCCGTAGAAGACCTGACCCGCGTTGAAACCCACTTTGACCTGATCACAACCCCCATTCCTTCGCCACTGCTGGCAGAACTGGCTGCCAAGGTCAACATCAGCGAGCAAAAAAGCGCCGCGGAGCTATCCACCTACCGGCTTGCGGAAGCAGACCGGGCAGCCTTGAACCAGGTCATTGATACCCTGCGGCAGCACAACATCGAAATAGATGAAGTGCGTCCGATGCGCCAGTCGCTGGAAGAACGGTTTGTTGCTGAAGTCACTGTAGATAACTAGAGCCACCACATGTTTGGGATTCTCCTCCTTACCCTGCGCGAACTCACCGCGAAGAAAATTACACTTGGCCTGTTTCTGATGAGCACGCTCATCTGGGTGCTGCTGAGCTTTGCCCTGAACCTGGATATCGTTGACGGCACCCTGGCCGGCCTCCGCATTTTTGGTCAGGAAGCACAAGAAAGTGGTAACAATCCGCTGGGCGATACCTCGTTGCTCAAGTTTGTTGTCGGCGCGCAAACAGCCGTGGCCGGCGCCAGTTACTGGATTGGTATTCTCCTGGCCCTCTTTGCGACGGCGCCCCTGATTAACAACATGCTGGAACGCGGACGCATCGACTTACTGCTTTCAAAACCGATTAGCCGGCCCAAACTATTGTTGAGCCATGTGCTTGGTGTTTTGCTGGTTGTCTTTTTGCTGGCAACCTACCTGATGGGTATGATCTGGCTGGTGATGTCGATCAAATCGGGCGTATGGCATACCCAGTTTTTATCGGCGATCGTGATGGTTATGCTCATGTTTGCCGTCATGTATAGCATTGTGCTGTTACTGGGCGTAACCACGCAAAGCACGGCCCTATCGCTAATTGTTACCTATGGACTCATTTTCTGCTCGATCATATTTGCTGCAAAAGACCAGCTGGCGATGCAAATCAATCCTCCGTGGCGACAGGTATATCTGGGGCTGTATCATGCCTTACCCAACTTTGCCGAAGTAACAAAAACGGTGGTGCAACTAGCAGGAGGAGAAACCGTAGAGACATGGTATCCGCTTTTTTCCTCCCTTTTGTTCGGCGCAGTAGTCTATGCGCTGGCCTTTTTCCAGTTTAATCGCAAAGATTTCTAACCTGTTTCAGGTACACCCATGAAGCGCATTTCTTCTTTTTCAAAAATGACGGCCCTGATGTTTGTGGCTGTCGGCCTCCTGTTCACTGCATGTGAACCCTATCAATTCCAGGCCCTCAAAGGCACCGTTACTACGGAAGCCAAAAACGCCATTGATGTGTTGCCGGCTGACGTGATGTACGTCGCCATGATGAACACCCAAGATCTGGACAACAACGAATTCACAGACGTACTTGGTCCGCAAGGTGCTATCTATGGCAATTCTTCGCAAGAAGGGGTTGCCATGCTCATGAGCTTTCTTGAGGTAACCAACCTTGACCCTGAAGAAGATCTTCAATCTATTTACCTCGCTGTAAGTGAATCAGATCGTTCGCAGCCTGATTTCAGTGCCGTTGTTTATGTTGAGAATGACCCGGAAAGCCTGGAAAATTATCTTGAAAACTATGCAACCGGCACCAAGCAGATGCGGAATTACAAAGGCATCAATATTTTCGAATCCACCGACGGTGACGCCCCAAGTGTTGGCCTGGCCAACGAAGAGATGGTGTTATTCGGGAGTTCGTCGGTATTGATCGAAGCGATGATCGACAGGCTACAGGGTGAAGCGTCAGTCACGCCGGCGTTGTCTTCTGATGACGACATGATGGCGCTTGTGGAAGATGCAGCAATAGGTGGGAGCGGTTGGTTCATCGGCAAGAAGCCAGCAGATGCAAACCTGGGCTTCAATAACAACATGACCGATTCAATGGCACGCGACGCGATGCAAATTTGGTCAGCCCTCGACTATGCCGTGGGCACGTTGAATATTGAGGGTGATGGTTTTGACTCGCAGGTGCTTTTTTATCCCAGCGAAAATGTCTCTACAGATGACATGGCAAGCCTTATGAATGGCCTGATTGCCGCAGCAAAGGCATTTCCAGAAATTGAGGCGCAACAACTCGAAGTACTGGACGATCTGCGTGCAAAAGCATCTGGTGATTATGTGCGTATCGCCATGTACATCGACAACAACATGATCCAGACCGTCAGTGGACGATAAGATTACTTTTCATGGCTACCGCCATGGCCCTGGGTGTAAGATGCCGGCTTTACGCTAGCGTACTACGCTCAGGGCTTTTGTTTGTACGCCCCTTTCGGTAGTCAAGCGGTAGAAATACCGTCCGGCTGGCAATCCTTGTGTTGCAACGGGCACCTCATAGCGGCCTGCTGGCTGCGTAGCATCCACAACCGACATCAACTGCCGCCCCTGCACGTCGAATACTTCAAGCCGAACAGGGGTTGTTGCCGGCAATTCGTACCCAATGGTTGTCAGGTTTACGGCAGGATTCGGATAGTTTTGCATAAGGCGGAAAGCGCCGGCATCTGGCGCATCATCCACAGCGATCGGCAGCGCCCCCAGGAAATTGAGCGTGTCAAAAGATCCGCCTAGCACCGAGTTGGCTTCGCCATACTCAAGCCCAAACCATCCTTGCAAAATAGTCTGGTAAACCGCGCGGAAGTCTACATTAAACAACGGGTCGCCAAACTGATCGGTAGCGGTAAGGTCAGGCATAGCGCCGTACATCCCGCCCTGCAGTTCATTCGCAAGTACAAACAGGGGCGCAGCTGTGCTGTGGTCCGTACCAAATGACCCATTTTCAAACACAGACCGACCAAACTCGGAGAACGACATAATCAGTACGCGGTCCATCAACTCGGCCGCTTCCAGGTCTTCCACAAACGACTTGACGGCACCGCCAATTTGCTGCAGCAGCTGCGTGTGTAATGGTTCTTGCTCTGCATGCGTGTCAAATCCGCCAATGGACACCACGTAAACACGGGCCCCTAGTTCTCCCTTAATGAGTTTTGCGACAATAGACAGGTCTGAGGCAAGTGCTGTATCCGGATAGTTTACCTGGTTGGTTGCATTGCCGGCGGCATCCTGAATCGCTGTGGCATAGCGGTACGAATCGTTGATTACCTGGCGCGCATATCGCATTTCATTGCCATAGGTCGTCTCCGGAATCCCATCAAAATCAAACGCGATGCCTTTGCCGGCCAACCGGTCAAATGCGGCCGGACTCGCAATGGACATCCCCGTGTTTTTACCAACCCCATTGAACAGGAAGGAAGACCCACCTAACTGCACACCCAAAGGAAATGGGGATGGCGGCTCACCAAAGGTCGGAAACATGGTTTCCATGGTACGACCGGTCCAGCCGTCTGTGATAAATGTGTCCCCATCGGAGGCAGACATCCAGATGTCCGTAGACCGAAAATGTGAAAGGTTGGGACTCGGATATCCGACCCCTTCAACAATAGCCGTACGGCCATCAGCATAAAACGGGTACAGGTCCGCCAATGCGTTGTTCAGGCCCCGATCTTCATTCAACGCGATGGTATCACCTTTTGCAATGGCAAGATTTGGCCGCTCGCTGTAATACGTGTCATTGTTTACAGGCACAATGGTATTCAGTCCATCGTTGCCGCCGTCCATCTGAAGCAAAACGAGGACGCGATCGGTGTCAGCGCCACGCAAGGAATTCAGCATAGACGATTGTCCGAATGCTGTCATTGCGGTTTGCTGAAACATGAAACTTCCGCCAATGGAAGCTACACCGAGTGCCTGAAAGAATTGCCGACGCGACCACTGCGCGTGCTGCTTTGCGTGGGCTTCACCATGTTCGAGGCGGCTTCCGTCACGAAAGTTGGTTTTATTTTTTTTATCTGTATGCATAGTACTGCACAAAAAGAATTGACTGGATGACGGTTTACAGCGTGGTATTAGTTGAGGTGGATCTCTGGGAGTTGGTAGAGATAGATCAGAAACCTGCGCACCCGGTCAATAGCGCCCGGTTGGCTCAGGTCCCATTCATACCACGGCGTACCTTCAAGCAGGCGTTTGGTCAGATCCAGCACGTAGTCCGGCCCGTTTGCAAATTCATCAGGCACAGGCTGTACACCGCCCGATAGATCACCGGAAACGGGATCGATAAACAGCTGCTCAACCGCAACGGGTGAGAAGTGCGTTGCCAATGCCAATGGCAGGCGGAACGCGGCGTTTGCATCTGACGCATCATGGATGCTATTGGCCATGGCCAGCAGCGCATCATCAGGGATGTAAAAGTTTGACACGTAGAATCCGATGTACTGGAATCGGTCTGCCACACTGGAAGTGGTGAGCCAGCTTCGGTATCCGGGCCAGCCGGCAACGTTTGGCGGGTTAAGCAACGCCTGGCCGCTATTTTTTACGCCATACACCATGTCGAGAAACGCACGATCGCTGGACGCGGTAACGCCGGCCTCGATCACCATCCCAACATACAACTCCGAAGGTGACTTGAAGCGGCCGCCAATGACGTCAGCCGAGAAAAAGTGCTCGCTCGAAATCAGCGTTTGCATCACTGTTTTTATATCAAATCCGCTCGACTTGAACAGTGTCACCATCTGCTCTACCACCTCCTCGTTCGGGGTGTGATACACAAACTCGCGGTACATCCGGCTACAGATGTAATGCGAAATCTGGTCAGCACGCTGTTCAAAAATGATGTCGATGACCTGATCGTATCCCCAATTGCCCGTTTGTCCAAAAATTGTTTTGGTGCCGGCATCAAACAAACCGGCGGCAAAATTAACAGACAACGAATCGAGGTCGACTTTCCATCCCGTTAGTGCGCGGGCAATCTCCTCGATATCAGACTGGGTATAGTTAGGATTTCCGTTTTTATCGTTAATCCCCATCGTGAAGAGCTCAAGCAATTCACGCGCATAGTTTTCGTTTGGCTCACCGATTTCGCTGAGAAATCCGTCGAGGTAGTACAGCATGGCCATATCACGGCCAATGGCATGCACCAGATCTTTGAAATTGCCCAGTCCCTCGTCGCGCAGCAACTCGACGTACCGATAGGCTACGGCGCTTACACCGTGCGTATCGTAATCGGTGACCAGTAAATTGGCCCAGAACATGGTCATTTTCTCGCGCAGGCCATGTTGCTGCATTTCGTGCAGCATGGTTACCTGCATATCCTCAAACCAGCGAAAGTTCTTGTCGATAAACTCAAGCTGCTCTTCGAGTGGTGCGCGCCAGTCAACAGGCGGCAAACTGGCCCAATCAGGCTCTTCGGGTTTGGGTGCTGCAGCTGCTTCAGCAAATAGCTGACTCACAGCTTCATTGGCCGGCATACCGATGAGCGCTTGCAATCGTAGCGGCGCAGCGCCGTAGCTGGCACGCCGTAGCAGGTGCGCAGCTTCTTGCCGGCTCAGCGGAGTTGTACGCGGCGTAAGGTTGGCATTGGCCAGCACTGGTTGTGCTGTCAGCGAATTTTTGCTCGGTGATGGTGAATCAACAGGTGCTGTCCGTGGCGTAATCAGTCCACGTTCAACCATCAACCGCGCTATATGGGTTTTATAGACGGGATTCGAAGGCATAGAAATCGGAAAGTGCCTATGGAGATGAGTAATAGGAGCCGGAACAGTGCTCAGCTACTTATACTCCGTTATTCCACAACGTTCTCGGGAGAGGGGCAAAAATCTGGGAGAGGGGCTTTTCTGCGCGTCTGGTCGCTAACAGCGGGCCCAAACCGGACCCGCTCGCGCTTTTAATGAATGTCGTCCCGTTATTTAAGGATTCGGGAATTGCACGCTACAGCAACAATCACTGGCGCTGAAGTATCACTCATTTTGCAATGGACCGGCTACTTCCACGCCAAACAGCTTTAACTCCTGCATGGACCACGGAGCTTCATCTTCCGTTGCGTGTTGGGTGATACGCACAAAACGAGCCTTCGTCGGCGCAAAAGCGATGGTGATGTCCGAATGCTCACCAGTGCCCTCTGCTACAGGTTGACTCCACGTTTCACCGTCGAGTGAGGTCTGCACGCTGTATGCTCGCGGATACGTTTCCAACGGTGGTGGTGCATCTGAACCGCCACCCCGCCACTTTGAGGGCGACACAAATTCGATCTGAGCCAGCGACACGGGTGCTGGCATTTCAACTTGAAACCACATACCCGGAACCTGCGGTGCGCCAGTCGACCATCCCTCAAACGACAACGCGCCAATAGGAGAAGCCGATCCACCTACGCGGCTATCTGCTGTATGACTAGCACTCACTTTCCACACGTCACGATCAAAACGAAGCGGAGCCGGCACCGATGCCTGCAGGGTTTCATAGGTATAAGGTGTCGTTTTATCCGCCGTTGCTGCACGTACGCGTGCTACGGACTCAGGGGTCACCATTTCTGCTTCATTGGACAGGTTAGTCCGGATAAAGGAGGCAACGGACGCGATCCATTCATCCGTTTGCTCAGGCATCCCAAGCATAATGCCGCCCGGATATGATATACCGTCAATTGGGCCACTGATGCCGTGTAGCAGGGTTTTAATCACATAATCCTCATGCCCGTACACATGGTCAGAGTTTGCTAGCGGTGGGGCCATAAACTGGCCATTGCCCACATCCATACCCGTACCGTTGTTGCCGTGGCATTGCACACAGAGGTCATTAAAAATATCAGCACCATCTTCCAGTCGCTGCTGTTCTACGGCAGAAAGTTGTGGACCACCTCTTCTGCCATAATTTGGTGGATTGAGGATTTTGTCGCCCACAAACTGCACGCCGGCAGCCGGGTTTGCTGCCATCGCCTGTTCAATAGCTTCTGTTTTGTTTGATGGATCCAGCACCTTCATGGTTAACATGGCCTGGATTGCTACGTCAGCGTTTTCATCGGCGGCAAGGCGCTCGTACATCGCATCAAAACTGCGATCTCCTTTTTTGTAGAGCGACTCACTTACACGCAAAGCCTGGATCTGCATATTGGGCGATGCATCGAGCAATAACGTATGGACAAGATCTGCGTCCAGGGCGCTGAGTCCTTCGAGGGTCCACAACGCGTGATACTGCGCATAGGGGGTTTCGCTATTGCGCACCATGGCTTCAAGTGCTGGCACCACCGACTTATCCTGTTCTAACACAAGCAGACGCTGGGCAGCATCCCGCCACGTTCCGTTTGGGTGCGCGAGGTGGTTTACCCACTGCGCCGGCGTTTCGCTGTGCATCTGCGGACGCGTTGCATCGCGCGGCGTACCTTTGTGCGTGATCCGCCAGATCCGGCCATGACCAAACGCTTTATCGAGTTCGTATTGTTTGACCTTCGCGCGCAAGAACGTGCGATTTTGCACCCAATTGCCCTGCTGAATGATACCGCGGTACATATCAACAATATACACGGAACCATCAGGGGCAGAGGCAATGTCCACCGGTCTAAACAATGGATCCGTAGATCGAATAAATTCAGAGGAATCAGCCTGGTAATAGTTATGAAGTTGCGTGAGACCTTCGGTGTTGACAGGCTCAATACGCCGAACAATGCGGCCCACAGGTTCACCGTAGAGGTAATGCCCGGCAAGATCCGCCGGCATACGATGACCGCGCACAATATCGTTGCCGGCTGACCCGGTTACCTGGTTTAGCGTACCGTCTTCCCGAGATAAAATCGGACCAGGCTGATAATCACCTACGCCGGCGATCCCATAAGGCACCTTAAATCCATCAGCGTATGGTTCATCAATATCAAAATTGCCGTAGACAATCGGAAACTGGAAATAAGAGGGCAACCCGCTGGCCCCGCCCTGAAACCACATTTTCCCTTCGTTGTCCTGTGTAACGCCCCATTGCGCGCGATTCGATCCGGTTGACTCTTTCTGAATGCCGTTTGGTGTCCACCGTATTCTGAAATTGTTATAAGTACTGTACAGCCAGTTGTCCATCCCCCAGTAAAGGAAAGATTGCTGATGTTCGACGTTGCCCGACTTGCCGTAATTGGTGGTGAAGAGCTCCTTTTTGTCAGCCTGGCCATCGCCATCCACATCGGTAAACAGGTATACCTCGTCTTCATTCGATTCCATGGACAGGATGCTGTTTTTCCCAAAAGGCATCACAAAGCGCGGAAAAATCAGGCTATCTACAAAGATGTGGTGCGTTTCATAGACGCCGTCATCATCCAGGTCTTCGTGCATCGAGATGCGGCTGAGCGGCTTCAGCTCATCGGTTGCGTCGATGTCCTGCATGTAGGTCCGCAACTCAAGCACAAACATGCGCCCATCACCATCAAACGCAATCGCCGCCGGCTCCTTGATGACCGGCTCGGTCAACACCGGCTCTATCTGGTAGCCCGGTGGCAATAAGAAATGTGTTTGCGCATCTTCAACAGACATCGGCCGAATGGGGATCGCCGGCGATATGGTATCTTCCACGGCTACGAGCAATTGCCCCATGGCATCATGGTGGACCGATTGCTGGCCCATCAATAAAATTGGATCTATCGGCTCAGGTTGAGCAACCGGTGCAGGTGTGAGTTGCTGCGAAGCAGGCGAGCACGAAAAACCAATGAGTAGGCAAACGCAGATGGTGGTAAACAGCAAGATTCTGCTGCTGTAGCTAACACGGAGCATAAGGGCGACCACTGAGATTAGGGGTGCAAAGACGTATCTCTCAAAGTACGTATTTCACACCTTGCTCTTCAAGTGATCAGCGAGGCGAATTGCGAGCGCCAGCAGCGTCAGTGTAGGGTTTGCGGCACCAGCTGTAGTAAATGTGGACGAGCCGGCGACATGTAGGTTGTGGATGCCATGCACGGTGCTGTTTGTATCCAACACCCCTTGCTTTGGATCATCGTGCATACGCGTTGTACCCATGTGATGAAACCCACCACCAAGAAAAGAAGGCCAGTTGTGGTCATCATCAAACAGCCAGTCCAGCAGTTGAATCCGACCGATATCCAGCCGCCCCATTTCTTGCCCGAGCAATTCGTAGAAAATGCGTATCGACCGCTTGTCGAGCTCGCACAATTGCCAGTGTAGATTTGCCAGTGGCATCCCCATGGCATCTACCTCCTCGCTCAACTCCACACGGGAATGCGGATTGGGCGCCTGTTCAGCGCGCGAATGTAGTTTGAATGCTTTGTATCCCTCGGGAGGTGCAGCAGGAAAAACCAACGGCCGCCGCCCTCCATCTTCCATTTCCCAGACCCGTTTGCGCTCAGTGAATCGCTCAAAAAAGCTTGTCAGCTTCTTGTCAAACATGCCTGGACGCAACGATGCTGTGCCATTCAGGATTTGATGTTTCTCTTGTACCAGGTCTGTCACCGCCAATTCACCACCGGGTAATAACCCGCCGCCCATGCGTCCCAGATACATTTTCATCGGACTCTGCTCGCGCAGGAGCAGTTGCGCGCCCCCCATCTCAAAATGCTCCATAAAGAAACGGCCCACGACGTCGTTATCGTTTCCAACTCCCGCCTTATTCTGCTTATTGGAGGCCAGCAGCAACCGTGCGTTTTGAATAGCGCCACATGCAAGCACATAATGTTTCGCCCTCACCCGGTGCGTTTTGTCATTTAGCGTTTGCACCTCGATTTCTTCAATCGACGAAACCGTATCATTGGCTTTCACCTCGGTTGCCCGCGCATGGGTCAGCAACCGAATGTTATCTGCCTTTTTGATCGGATCACGGTATTTCACGCCAAAACGCGTAGGTGGACTAAACTGCCACATTTTGGTCCAGAACACTTCACTATCCAACGGCAGGCGCTCGAATCCCTCAAGCGTCGCTTCATAGTGGACAGCGTCGTATTCATAGGGTCCTAATTCGACGTAGGGATGGGCACGTGCATAGAACGGATCGAGGGCTTTTTTTTTGAACGGCCAGCCGCTGTACGGAATCCAGTCGCGTTTTTCAAAGTCGATGGGGTCGAGTGGTGAACACCAGCCGGCCCAGTGTCCGGTTGTGCCTCCAAAATAGTGCAATCGGGCAAACTCGAGTGGTACTTGATACGGCGCGCCAAGGCTTTCGCCACAATAAAATTGCTGCATTTCGAAAGACGGATCAAAACCGCCGCCTTCGAGCAGTACAACTTTATGCGCTGTGTCCTTCCATTCCATCGCCATGCAAATGCCGGCGGCGCCGGCGCCGATGATGCATAAATCAGCTTCAATAAGCGTGTTGTTTTCGAGCGTCCGGGCATCAGTATGCATAGGGAGGTACCAGCAGTTCGTAGCGGGTGAGGAGTAGATGACGGCTAAACGCCAAATTGCTCCAGATGAAAGTTCAGGTGTTTGTAACATCCCCAACCTAGTTCAGCGTCGGTCATGGCACCAAACAACACGTGATTGATTGCACGACGCTCCGCCTCCGTAAGCGCACCAAGCTGGTTCATAGCAGCCAGCAAGTTCGCCTTTTCGTCTTCAAATACGCGCTCACCCTCTATGAGGTATTGCGGATGCGTACGCGCATTTCGGGAATAAGGCACATCGTTAAACACGACTTTTCGGATGGGACCTTTCAGGAGTTTGACAAAAAACGGGGTTCCAACCAGGGGCTTCCCATTCATCACTTCCTGAACCTCCGCACAGTGGGCCATCATCTGTGCAACAGTCATCTTGCCCCAGGCCGGCTTGCTCTCAGGCGTAAGCTGATTGATACGGTCTATGCATGACTGCCGCACAGATTCGTCGAGTAAAGATTTAATGGTCATGACATTTTCGGCGCGTTTACGTGTGCCCCTCATTATAGGGGGCACAGCCAACATTAGGTATGGGGGCCGCAGCCAGGGCAGCTAATTAATAAAAACCTCATCCTTGCGACTAAACAATCAAAAAACGAACTTTTAGGGAGATTTTGTAGGCAAAATCGATTTCCCAGCCATTAGAAGGACTCTGTCATGCGCACAACCCGCCTCTCTGTACTCGCCTTAACGCTGCTTGCTGCACTGTTTTTTACATCGTTTTCTGGTTCAAAAGCCGCCGCCCAGTCACAAGAAAGACTGCAGGTGCTTTTTCTTGGAGATACGGGCCATCACCAGCCTGCCAAACGCATGCTGCAGATTTATCCCTATATGGCTGCCCGCGGCATTCACCTCGTGTACACAGATGACGTGTCTGAACTTAATCGAGAAAACCTGGCACACTACCATGCGCTGATATTCTTTGGCAACAGCCCAGTCATCTCCAAATCGCAGGAAACAGCGCTGCTTGATTTTGTTGCAAGTGGTAAAGGCCTCGTCACGTTGCATGCCGGCATCGCGATGTTTGGTAACTCAGACGCCTACACTAACCTCGTTGGCGGTATGTTCAAAAGCCATGGAGAGGGAACGTTCACCGTGAACCACATCCGACCGAACCACCCGGCCATTGCAGGGGTTGATCCGTTCACGAGTTGGGACGAGACGTACATCCACATGCGGCACAATCCCGACAAAGTGGTGCTGGCTGTGCATGAAGAAGATGGCAGGAGAGAACCATGGACCTGGGTGCGCGAACATGGTGAAGGGCGTGTGTTTTACACGGCCTGGGGACACGATGAGCGTACCTGGTCGCAAGCCGGCTTCCACCAACTAGTCGAACGCGGCTTGCGCTGGGCTGCTGGCGACTGGGCACTCGAAGCAGACTGGTCGCCTGATGCGTTGACATACGCGCAAGATGGCGAAATGCCAAACTACCCGGCCGGCCTGGGCTGGGGGGTTACCGAGGAGCCTTTTACGGACATCCAGCACCCGCTATCACCGGAAGCATCGGTGAATCAAACTTTCATTGAACCCGGATTCAGCATGAACCTATTTGCCGCTTAACCCGACCTCGTGAACCCGATTGACATGACGTGGGATGAACGCGGCCGGCTGTGGGTTGTAGAGACGCTGGACTACCCCAACACCTTCACCCCCGATCGCAAAGGACAGGACCGAATCAAAATTTTGGAAGACACCGATGGCGATGGTCGGGCAGACGAGATCACCATTTTTGCGGAAGGGTTGAACATTCCAACCAGCCTGGTGCTCGCAAATGGCGGCGTCATCGTTGCGCAGGCGCCAGACATGTTATTTCTGAAAGATACTGACGGCGACGACAAAGCGGATGTGCAGGAAGTACTGTTTACGGGCTGGGGAATTGCCGATACACACGCCGGCCCCAGCAACCTCCGTTATGGATTTGACAACCAGATCTGGGGCGCCGTTGGCTACTCAGCATTCAACGGTTCTGTACATAACCAGGATTCACTTCGCTTTGGCCAGGCGCTCTTCCGCTTTGCCCCAAATGCTGCGTCCATCGAACACATGGCAACCTTCAACAACAATACGTGGGGCCTGACGCTTTCAGAGGATGGATATGTATTTGGTTCAACGGCCAACGGCAACCCGGTGCTACACGCTGCCATACCCGAGCAATATTACCAGCGTCTGTTGGAAAACAAGAAGCCGTACGTGCTTTCGAGTATTGCAGACGACGCATCCTTTTTCCCTATCGCCCCCAAGGTGCGGCAAGTAGACTGGCACGGTAAGTACACAGCCGGCTCTGGCTATGAACTCTACACCGCCCGCGCTTTTCCCTCGGCCTATTGGAATCGCATTGGCTTCATCGGCGGCCCAACCGGGCACTTGCTTGGCAAGTTCATCCATGAAACCGATGGCAGCGGCTTCAAAGCGCACAACGACTGGAACATGGTTGCCAGCAGGGATGAGTGGTTTTCGCCCATACAAATGCGTGTGGGCCCCGATGGCGCGCTTTGGATTATCGACTGGTACAACCTGATTATACAGCACAATCCTACGCCACCGGGATTTGAATTAGGAACGGGCAACGCATACGAAAACGAACTGCGCGATAAACAACACAGCCGTATTTATCGCATCGTGTACGACGAAGCGCCGGCGGCCCAAACCACAAATCTTGTTGATGCTTCGCCAGCGAAACTCGTTGCAACCCTCAAGCACGATAACCTTTTCTGGCGTATGATGGCGCAGCGGCTCCTCGTTGAACGCGGCCAAACGGATATCTTGCGGGACCTCTACGCGCTTGTTGAAGACGTACGCACCGACAAAATCGGACTGAATGCCGGCGCAATCCATGCGCTTTGGACCCTGCACGGACTCGGAGTATTGGACGGCAAAAACACTGAGGCACTGGCCGTGGCAACGCAGGCGTTGCACCATCCTTCGGCCGGCGTCCAGCGTGCTGCACTTATGGTCCTTCCGCGAACCCATCACCTGCTCGATGCCATCCTCCAGGCCGGCATGTTACCCGACCCAGCTGTGCCCGAAGGCATGAGCTACACGGTAGGCATCGGCCAAATGGATACTGCAGATCCCCGCCTTCGTCTGGCGGCCTTGCTTGCGGTGGCTGATATGCCATACTCGGAGTATGCCGGAAACGCTGTGGCCGATTTGATCAGTGTGCCGGATAATATGAACGACAAAGGCATCCGCACAGCGGCGATGGCTGCAGGATTACAACACAATGCCGCGTTTCTCGTTCGCGCCTCCCAAATACAGCCCAGATCGGACACGACGTATACCAAACATCTCGAAACCGTCCTCAACGTAGTAGCAAAACGCGCCGTGACGGCCGGCATGACCAGCGACCTCCTGCCGTTAATTGACGCATTATTGCAACCGGCGGAAGCCCCCAATCCACAGCTGGTAGAATCCGTGTTAAGCAGCTTGCTCCAGGCAGCCTCCCAGCCGGTTTCGTTACCGACATCGACAACGAAAAAAATTGTAGCGCTACAAACGCAATTGTCAGATGGCTCGGCGCAAAAAAAATCAGAGCAATAAACAAAGCCGGCTGCATGGGGATGAACTCCCAGTGCAGCCGGCGTACGTACAAAATGTTTGTGCCTGCAGTTAGCGTACCACCGTCATGCGACGTACCGCAGTGCCGAGTGGCGTAGTCAGTCGACAGATATACATGCCACTCGCCAGACCACTTGCATTGAAGGTAACCGTGTGTTTGCCGGCAGACATACTGCCCTGGGCAAGCACTTCAACCTGTCGGCCCGTCATGTCGTACACGGCTACATTGGCGCGCATCGTTGTTGGCAGTTCAAACTCAATTCGAGTGCTGCCGGCAAACGGATTTGGATAGTTTTGCTGGAGCGAGAACTTGACGAGGTTTTCGTCTCCCACACCAACAGAGCCTTCTCCATTGTCACCACCATCTCCACCGCCGCCGTCACCGCCATCTCCGCCGCCACCGTCACCGCCATCTCCGCCGCCACCGTCACCGCCATCTCCGCCGCCGCCGTCACCACCATCTCCGCCGCCACCATCTCCACCACCGCCGTCACCACCATCTCCACCGCCGCCGTCGCCGACACCACCATCGCCAGCATCCGGGTCTCCATCATCGCCGGAGGTACCATCGATAAACGCAAACGCGCCAAAATTACCGCCGAAGACAGCTGATGTTGTATCTACATCTAACTCCAGCCAGTTACGCAGCACGGAGCTATACACTTTGCGGAAGTCTGTTGTGTGCACAACGTTACCGCCGCCCGTTGTATTACTGAGATCGGACTCCGTACCGTAGAATCCGCCAGCTACACCATTACCCATCACGATGACGGGCGCTGCTGCGCCATGGTCTGTACCGTTGGAGCTATTTTCTCCGATACGCCGGCCAAATTCTGAGAAGGTCATCATCAAGACGCGATCCGCGTCACCGGTAGACTGCAGATCATCGTAAAATGCCCGCATTGCGCCGCCGAGTTTTTCCATCAACTGCCCGTGGCGCGTTTCCTGGTTGGTGTGCGTATCAAATCCGCCAAGGCCTACCAGGTAAATGTGGGTTTTCATCCCCCCTTTAATCATCCGGGCAACCTGCGAAATGGTATCCGACAACTCGTTGTTGTTTGGATAATCAACGCTATTCGACACACCCGACATTGCATCGCTGATGATGCTGGCATACTCGTAGGAGTCGTTACTGATGGTCCGGGCAAAAGCCAGTTCCTGTCCATAAATCGAGCTCGGCACGTCCTGCTCATCATAAATGCTACCACCATCTGCAAGGCGGGCAAAAATGGAATCGCTCACAATGTTCATACCCATAGGCCCAACGGGACCTTGCATGAGCACCGAAGATGATTTACCAAGCTGTACAACCAGCGGGTAATCTGGTGGATTGAGTGCATAGTTGGGATGCGTTTCACCCATCGTACGGCCAATCCAGCCTGTATTCAGATAATCATCAGCACCACTACCCGTTGCCCAGATATCGGTAGACCGGAAATGTGACAGGGTTGGATCGGGATAGCCAACACCATGAATGATACCCAGATTCCCATCTCCCCAAACGTCTTCAAAGCCGCTAAGCGCGGGATGAAGACCAAAGTCGTTGTTTAGCTTGACTGTGTCATTCGAAGAAATCGAAATACTTGGACGGTTCTGGTAGTAAAGATCATTCGAAATGGGGACCACCGTATTGAGGCCATCGTTACCACCGGTAAGCTGAATGAGTACAAGTATGCGGTCCGTTTCGATGTCGCGGAGGGAGGAGAACATCGAGTGATTCGCATATGCAGAAATAGAAGTATTACCTATCATGAAGCTTGCCGCAGCACCGCCTAAGCCCATTCTGAGCATAAAATCGCGGCGGCTCCAGGTCTGATGGTCAGCTGCATGCGCCTTGCCATCAGAAAGCAAGCTTCCTAGTCGAGAGGTACGGGGATGCAATTTACACATTGATTTATTTCCGTGTATGATTGGCTTAATTGTGTGACGTCGGTTACAGGCCGGCTGCGGCAGGGGATCAGGATTGAAGGTGCAGCGTGCCTGGTCCGAATCAGATTAGTTGGAACTCGGGAAGCTGCGTCAGATAGGTCATGTAACCACGTAGACGGGCATTCGCGACCTGCTCTTCGATATTCCATTCATAGTCTGGCATACCGTCGAGTAGCACTTCCGTCAGGTCGGCATAGTCAGCTTCACTGAGCGTCTGCGGCAAAAAGAAGTCGGCCAACTCCCTGGATAGCGCGTAGGGGTCGTTGGGGTTTGACATCTGCTTGGCGAGCGGAATGAGATTGGCTGACGGATAGTCACCGGAGCCATTGATCATTTCGCTGACGTAGTTCCAGCGGAGGGGAAGCGTACCCGTGGACAACCAGGATTGATAACCCGGCCATCCGGCCACGTTCGGCGGATCGAACAATTTCTGCCCAAGGCGCTCCGCGTTTTCGTGCATTTCTATTTCGCCTGTCTCATCGAGCGTCAGGCCGGCTTCTGCCACAAATCCGTTGAGCAATTCCACCGGACTTTTGTACCGCGCGCCCATAAACGCTGCTTCAAAGAAATGCTCACTGGCAAAGAGGGTGCGGAGCACGGGTGCCAATTCAAAATTGTTGGCCAGTAAAATTGAAGCCATCTCACCGACGATATCCGCATCTTCTACAGCATGCACAAAGAAGCGATAAAGTTCACCGCAAACATGGTGTGCAATCGCAGAGGTGCGTTCTTCAAAGATAATGTCGATGGCCTCATCGTACCCAAATTGTCCGGTTTGGCCAAAAATGGTTTTTGTACCAAAATCGTATCGTTTGTCGTCTACATAATGGCTGAGCGTAGACTCGTTGATGCGCAATCCGGTAAAGCAGCGCGCCAGTTCAGCTATATCGTTTTGGGTGTAGTTTTCCTGGCCGTTCTCGTTCAGGATGCCCATTGTAAAGAGTTCGAGCAACTCGCGGGCATAGTTTTCATTCGGGCCTGCATCTTTGTTCTTGATCGAATCAAGGTAGATGAGCATGGCAGGGGTAATCCCGATTTCATGCGTGAAGTCTTTAAAATTACCCAGCGCGTGCTTACGCAGTACGTCTAGATACTGGAACATGTAAGAGGACAGGTTATAGGCTTTTGCTGCTGCCACAAAGTGATTGCTCCAGAAAAAGGCCATTTTTTCGCGCAGGCCTGAATTGCGCATTTCTTCAAACCAGCCGAAGATCACTTCTTTTTTGTACGTCCCATCGTTTGACCCGTTAGGATACCACGACGGTGGTGCCGGACGGGGCGTATTGATGGCCGTATCTACTACCTGGTTTGCAGCAGTAACGGGATCAAGCGAGAGCACCTGGTCTATTTCTGCTTTGGTTGCCCCAATGGAAGTGCGACGCAACAGGTGTGCGGCTCTCTTTGCATTCCAGGGTTTCTGATTGGAAGGGTTGTAAGGTTCGAGGCCGGCCTTCACCTTCAGGGTGGCAACAGGTTGGCGCTCTTGTTCGGGGCGGGGTGCAAGTTTAGTCAAGAATCCCCGCCGACTTATCTGTTCTGTAGTACCCATGGTCTCACAAAAACGATAAAAGGGATTATGATGATCGCAGAGAAAGGGGGCAGTACGATTGGGGGGATAAAAGCCGTTAAACAACAACTGGGCCAAGAATAAAAAAAGCCCCAAACTGCGTAATTTTGGTGTTTGTATTGCGCGGGCTGGCTGGTTACGAAGGGCCTAATCAGCCAATATCACTTTGTATCTTGAATAGAGAATGGCGCACCGGTGGCTGCCGCCTGAAAGTAAAGGCCTGCTTAAAATTTGCGCATGGGGTGTGCAGACCTTTTATTTAAGGTTTGTATCGGATTTATGTTGATTCTTTTTAAACCGCAGCCCATCCTCGGGGTTATGTGGTGTTTATAATTAGGCCCTTTCAACTGCCCTGGAACGATTTGTATTGTCGCCGGCTACGCAAGCAACTTCAAATTGAACGACATATCCACGAACGATTTACCAACGATTTACAAAGCTAGATCACCCGACCGAAGAGGCTACATGTCCAGCGAAAAGAGAAAAAAACCATCCGACTCGGCCGCAGCAAAAAAAACTGCGCGGAAGAAAGAGCCAAAACCAGGACAACGCTTTTGGTTTGAAGTCTTCTCCCTGTGGTTTATGAACGAGATTGTCTTCATCATCCTCCCCATCGTTGTCATCCTGCTTATTGATATTGCATTCAGTACGCAAATTCAGACCGTTCTCCTCCTCCCTGAATGGAGCTTTGCAGCGATTGTGCTTTATGGCGTATCCATTAGCAACACCATAGAATTGAAAGCGAAGTACCACAACGACTTCTCCCCGCGCCTGTTTACAGGTACGAAGGCGTTAACGATTCTGTTGATCGGAGCCGTTATCACGCTCACACTCGCAGTGTTACGGGAAAATGGCGTCGAAATAAGCGGTCAGTTTGTCTTCATAGCACAGATTGTCCTGTTTACGCATGCTTTGCTCAGCGTTCTGTTTGTTGTATTTGCGCGTCAGGAGCAGCTATGGTTGCCCCAGCGCTACCCGGAACGCTTTACGGATCAGGAACTGATGCAGTACATCGTACACCTGACCAAAGATGCTGACCAAACCCTGGGCCGGCTTCGGTTTGCCCTTGAAGAGACTGGATTCAACAGTTCTAAAATCCATCCGCGCGACGAAGCGTATTTCTCGTTTTTCATCGATGAAATTGAAAAGTCTATCGGACAGATAAAAGATCGGTGGGTACCGGCAAAAGGCCAGCAAGCGGATACGGTGCGCCCGGATCGACCGCAGTTGCCTCCCGTTCAGGAAGTACGCCGAGAAATGGCCGGCGGCTGATCAAAATTTACCACACATTAAAAAAGAGCAGCGGCCTGGCCGCTGCTCTTTTTTTGTAGCCCATAATTTTTTCCGCCCTGCCATCTTTATCCCCAGACAAGCGTCAAAAGACAAAAAAAATGCGGTCCCTGTATGCTAACCACCATTATACATACAGCGAGACCGCATTCCTTCATAGCATTATAGCTGCTGTTAATACACACCTTGCAGCATGCATACACACCATGATTCAGTTTTTATCAAAAAAAGTCGACTTTTGGATCTATATCTCTAAAAGTGGCTCCAATTAAATCGACCAAACTAACTTTTTAGCACCTTTTCGACGCTTTCCCAATACCGCCGGCTGAGTTTAAGCTCTTTACCATTCTTCAGCAGGATGATATAATCACCATGGAAATAAGGTTTGAGCTCACTGATGCTATCAATACGCACAATACTCGACCGGTGAATGCGTACAAATTGAGCGGGGTCCAGCTTCTCCAGCATACCACTCATCGTTTCGCGCAACAGGTGTGACTTGCCGTCAATGTGAATCGATACATAGTCGCCGGCCGCCTCAATCCAGTCGACATCCTCAACACGGAGAAAATACATCGACTGCCGGTTCTTGATCATGATGCGTTGCAGGTATGATGTATCGGCTTCAACACTTGGGCTGGCTGGCGTTTCATTGCCGGCTACAAGCGCAGCCAGTCGCGCCCCAAGTTCGCCCACCTGTTGCTGCTTGATCATCACCCGTACCCGTTCGAGGGCTTGCTCGAAGCGTTCATCGTCGAATGGTTTGAGGAGATAATCGAGGGCCTGCGCTTCAAAGGCCCGCAGGGCGTATTGGTCATAAGCGGTTACAAAAACCACAACAGGCATGTTTGCCGGCCCAATCGTCTCAACAACTTCAAACCCATTCATCACCGGCATCTGGATATCAAGAAATACCAGATCAGGTTTTGTATTGGCTATTGCCTCAACTGCTTCTTGCCCATTCTCGCAGACAGCAACCACTTTTATATCCTCGTGATTGTCGAGCAAGAGCTGCAGCGTATCTCGGGCAAGGCCCTCATCGTCTACAATCACCGCGCGAATTTCAGACATTTATCTCTATTGTTTTATTAAGCAGCGTTTTTTCGCCTGCTACCCTTTCAGTCTATCGTATGCTGCACGGGAATGGTAAGCTGAACCAGCAATCCCCCATCTGGAACGTTATGCAGGGTTACCTGCTGATTATCGCCGTACAATCGCTGCATTCGTTCGATAGAGTTGGATAATCCAACCCCTTTTCGGGCCGTCTCGATTTTTTCGATGCCTGGCCCATCGTCCTGAACGTCGAGCACCAATTGATCGTGCGTGATGGTTGCACGAATGATAATCTGCCCACCATCGCTATGCGGTGCGATGCCATGGTGAATGGCGTTCTCTACAAGGGGTTGCAGGATCAAGTTGGGGACATAAAGCCCAAGGGCCTCTGGGTCAACATCTTTTTGTACCACCAGACGATCCTGAAACCTGATTTTCTCGATCTCCAGATAGCGGTCGAGGAAATCCAGTTCTTCTTCGAGTTTGATTTGCTGGGTCCCTTGATTTTCCAATGCAAGCCGCAAAAAATCACCTAGCCGGCCCAGCATTTTGACTGCCGTACCATTTTCATTTTTACGCACCAGCGCTGCTACCGAATGCAGGGTGTTAAAAAGAAAATGTGGATTGAGCTGCATCTTAAGGGCCCGCAAATTTGCCTGGGCCAGTTGCAATTCAAGTTGCGAAGCCTGCCGCTCCTGCTTTAGAAACCGCATGTAGTAATCGAACGCGTTGTAAAACCCGAGCACGGTCCAGAATGCGAGAGCGTTTACGTGCATTCGTGAGGTAAAATGTACTTCGTACAAGGTGAGGTTCATGGTTTCATGCAATCCTGTAACACGAAACAGTACCAGGTTAAGGAGTGCGTGTATCCCAAGAAAAGCCAACATTGCCGGAATGTATACTGTCGGAATCAACACTTTCCACGATTCTTCGTTTACGGGAAACCGTTGCGCCAACTTGATAATGAGCGGCGTAAAAATCGCCCATGCGTACCACCAAGGTAGCGTGCTTACAATTCCGTATAGCCAGGAGACAGGCTGCGCCGTTACAATCAGGTTCAGGTGATAGTAACTAAGGGCTGTAAGCGCAGGAATGGACCAGAGGGCAAAGTAGAGGGTCCATTTACGCCACTTGGGCCAGTTCCAGGGTACTACGGGTAGGGAAATTGCTGCTTCCATATAGGCTGCCTTTATTACGCTGTTGTTTTACGGTAGTATTTTTCGTCGTGTCAATCCACAGCCGGCCCACACGCCAAAAGCGCATGGACCCGCTGTCTTTTGAAAGATCTCAAGAGAAAGCAATGCGCATTTCTGTCAAGTCCTGAAATAGGTTGACAATGAATTAGTGTATAGTTTGTGATTTAAGCCCAGTTCGGTAG